>SCQV01000324.1 GCA_004299085.1 Chitinophagaceae bacterium
TGGATGGATGGGGCGGACCTTTACCACAGCATTGGATAGATACACACGAGGCGTTACAAAAAAAGATTCTTACCCTGGAACGTTCTTTAGGAATGACACCGGTGTTGCCTGCCTTCAGCGGACACGTGCCCCCCGATTTTCATAAGAAATTCCCTCACGCCAAACTGAATAAGGTCAACTGGCATTCAGGGTTTGCAGACACATACCTGCTGGATCCTTCCGATTCGATGTTTGAAGTGATAGGGAAAGATTTTATGGAAGAACAGACTAAGATATATGGAACAGACCATCTGTATTCGGCTGACAGCTTCAATGAAAACACCCCCCCCTCCAGCGACTCTACTTACCTGGATGGCATCAGTAAAAAGGTATATGAATCTATGGCGGCAGCAGATCCGGATGCAGTATGGGTGATGCAGGGCTGGTTGTTTGTAAATAATGCCCGTTTCTGGCAACCCACACAAATACAGGCATTGTTGAATGCCGTCCCGGATACTAAAATGATTATCCTTGATCTGTGGAGTGAAAGTCATCCTGTCTGGGACCGGACAGATGCGTACTATGGCAAACCCTGGATTTGGAATATGCTGCACAACTTTGGCGGCAACATCAGCTTATTCGGAAGAATGCGCCACGTAGCGCATGATCCGGCACTGGCATTACATGATCCCGATGCAGGAAAAATGGTGGGTATTGGATTAACACCTGAAGGCATTGACCAAAATCCGGCATTATATCAACTGATGACCGACAATGTTTGGCGCGATGATACGATTGACCTGAACAAATGGCTTCGCGAATATGCTGTGAGACGTTATGGTAAAAATAATGCCGCTATGAATGAAGCGTGGCAGATACTGAAAAATACGGTGTATAGCGGCGGGCTGACAGAAGGTGGTCCCGAATCTATTATCACAGGTCGCCCGACTTTTGCCAGGAATACGGCATGGACAAACACCACGCTTACCTATAATCCGATGGAATTAGTGAAGGCATGGGATCTCTTTATTAAAGCGGCAGATTTGCTGAAAAACAGCGATGGTTTTCAATACGATTTGGTAGATGTTACCCGGCAGGTATTGGCAAACTATGCCACGTCTCTACAGCAGAAATTCGCAGAAGCTTATCGTGACGGCGATAAAACAGCCTTTGATGAATACAGTAAGCAATTCCTGCAGCTTATTGGTAACATGAATACGCTATTGGCAACCAGAAAAGATTTTTTGCTCGGGCCTTGGCTGGCTGATGCCCGCTCGTGGGGGAAAACAAAAGCGGAAAAGGATCTGTACGAATTTAACGCGCGCGACCTGATAACATTGTGGGGTGACAAAAATTCTCCGTTGCATGAATATGCCTGCAAACAATGGTCCGGCCTATTAGATGGATTTTATAAGCCTCGGTGGGAAATGTTCTTTCGCCATGTGGACTCTTGTGTGCAAAATCATACTCACGTAAATATGAATACGTTTGATGATGAAGTAAAAGACTGGGAATGGCAGTGGGTTCATGAACACCAGTCTTATCCCATAAAACCTTCTGGCGATCCGGTAAAAGTTTCTAAAGAGATGTATAAAAAATACCGGAAAATAATTGCGGGTGCTTATCAGGTGGAATAAAAGGACTCCAGGTCATTTTTGGTTTTATTCATAGTTTTTAACTAAAACCTCTTCTATCTCGCCACGATCCGCTCCATTGGAATTGATAGCTCTGGTAGCTTTTACAATAGTAATTTGATAACCTTTGTACAATCCTTTGATAAATTCTGAAGATGAATTGGAAAGCAGAAACTTGATACCTCTTTTATGCAGTCCATCGCAGGCAATTTTTAAATCTTTTTGATCATCCTCATTCCATCCTCCCCGGACGTATCCTGTAAAATTGGAGCTTTCAGAAATCGGGTGATAGGGCGGGTCTAAATAGACAAAGCATTTATTGTCGGCCCGTTTGAGGACTTCCGTATAATCACCGCTCTTAATTTCAATTTCGTTAGTATTCAAAAATTCACTGACTGCTTTTATCGTAGGCGCGTTTATGATATTGGGATTTTTATAATATCCGAAAGGCGAGTTAAACTCACCTCCATGGTTTACTCTGTACAGCCCGTTGAAACAGGTTTTATTTAAATAAATTATCCTGGAAGCTTTTTGAACAGCCGTGAGTTTCTTGAACTGCTCGCTCCTATCCAGGCTTCGGATTTTATAAAAATATTCAGGATTGTTTTTGTGCTTTTTGAGGTCGGCGATGAGTTCTTCAGGACTTTGTTTAATGACTTTATAAACGTTTATCAATTCTTCATTAAAATCATTGATAATGGCATTTTCAGGCTGCAGGCTGAATAATACAGCTCCTCCGCCAATAAAAGGCTCTATATATTTATAACTTTTTATATTCTCGGGCAAATGCTCAACAATGGAAGGCATAAGCTGCCTTTTGCCGCCAACCCATTTTAAAAATGGTGTTACCAGTTTATGGTTTTTTGCCATTCCGTCCTTTTAAAAATGCAACATATCTTAGCTTGCAAGTTAATGATTTTTGGCAGGGTCTCCATTAAGTGTACTAACGAAATCAACTTAAAGCGGGAAACATTGTTACTTAACAGGAGATGTATTAATCGTTGGGACTAAACCTTGCATATACTTTAAATTTCAAATAATATGAAAATAGCCATCACAGGGGCAACCGGACAACTTGGCCGGCTGGTTATCAACAAACTGAAAGAGAAAATCCCAACTGACAATATGATTGCATTATCGCGATCGGTGGAGAAAGCTAAAGGCCTGGAAGTGGAAGTGCGTGAATTTGATTATGAAAAGCCAGCCATGCTCAAACCCGCCCTGAAGGGCGTGGATACACTTTTACTTATTTCGGCAAGTGAAATAGGTAAACGTTTTTCTCAGCATAAGCATATCATTGAAGCCGCAAAATCTGCCGGCATTAAATGGATTGTCTATACCAGCCTGTTACGCACGGACAACACGTCCCTCGATATTGGGGCTGAACATAAAGTCACTGAAAAATTACTAAAAGAATCTGGGATACCGTTCACCATACTACGCAATGGCTGGTACACTGAAAATTACACAAGTTCTGTTCCCGGCGCTATCCGTGGCGGTGCTTTGATGGGCTGTGCCGGGAATGGTAAGATATCAGGCGCTGCCCGTGCGGATTACGCGGACGCTGCCGCGGCTGTCCTTACCGGAAAAAACCATCAAGGCAAAATTTACGAACTAGCCGGAGATAATTTCTTTACGCTGAGCGATCTGGCTGCTGAAATATCGCGGCAGACAGGGAAAAATATTCCATATAAAAATCTTTCTGAAAAGGACTATACTTCTGCACTTAAGAACTTCGGGGTACCGGAAGAATTTGCGAAAGTAATTGCCGGTTGGGACACAGCCGCTTCTAAAAATGATTTGTTTGATGACAGTCACCAGCTTTCACGGTTAACGGGAAATGCTACTACGCCGCTGTCCGTTTCTGTAGCGAATGCTATTAAAGGATAGGTTTTAGGCAGAGAAAAATAAAAAAGGCTCGTGCTTTCACGTGCCTTTTTATCCATAAGCGCTGCGCGGAGAAATAATAAGAAATGATACGCAGCTTTTCATCAGGTTTGAGTGAGATTTCTCCGCAAGACAAAGGAAGGATTATCTATGTTTTCTCCGTTATCGTTTCAGAAATACATTTAATCGGAAACGGAAAATCAAATTTCATCCAACTACTTCAAAAAACCTGCTTTCCCCCCGGAAGAAATAATAATCTTTTAGAATTAGGTATTTAAAGCGCGTTACCCAGGTTTTAAAGTCTTCTTTCTTTGTCTCTGACGGAGTCCGATACTCGTCAGAATCGTCAGACCCGACAAAAAATGGCAAAAGAACCATTTTTTCGTCTCTGCTTCGCAGAAATTTTGCTACTGCAAAATTTGGGATAATGTGCCCGCCGATGCTAAGATTACGATTACCGAAGGAAAATTTATATCGGGAAGAATACAATAAAGTTACGAACTAAAGCTTCCGTAGCCACACTTCTTCCACGAAATGATCGGGGCCCTTTTTCAAAATAAGCTTGGCGCGGTTTCGGGTAGGTAAAATGTTTTCGGTCAAATTGGGCTTATTAATTTCAGACCAGATTTTTTTGGCCATGGCGACGCTTTCCTCCGTTGAAAGGTTGGCAAAGCGGTGAAAATAAGAGGCGGGATCTCTAAAGGCCGTCTTTTTTAAGGTCTCAAAACGCTCTACATACCATCTTTCAATGTGATCTGCCGCGGCATCCACGTAAATGGAAAAGTCGAAGAAATCGGATACGAATACACGAAAGGTTTTATCTGTGGGCCTCCCGGCCTGCAGCACATTAATGCCTTCAATGATGACAATATCCGGCTGCGCTATCCAATGGTCTTCCTGTACAACGTCATAGTATAAATGAGAATATACCGGCGCCAGCACTTTGGGTTTGCCCGATTTCAAATCAGCTAAAAAACGGATCAGCTTACGGGCATCATAGCTTTCAGGAAATCCTTTTCTCTCCAGTAAATTCCTTTGATCGAGAATTTTATTAGAATATAAAAATCCGTCTGTGGTCACCAACTCCACTTTGGGATGACCCGGCCAAAGAGAAAGTAATCGTTTGAGAACTCTTGCAGTCGTGCTTTTACCCACAGCCACACTTCCCGCAATACCGATAATAAAAGGCACTTTAATAATGCTGGCGTGAAGAAACTTGTCAGTGACAGCATACAATTCCTGCGAGGCAGCAATATAAAAAGTAAGCAGCCGCGACAGCGGTAAATAGATTTGAACAATTTCTTCTTCTGTCAATGGCTCATTTAATGCACGCAATGAGTCAATCTCATTTCCCAATACGTGCAGCAACTGATCATCTTTCAGCTTTGCCCATTCCGCACGTGAAAAATGCAGATAAGGGGTATAATTGGCAGCGCCTTGCTTCATATC
This sequence comes from Chitinophagaceae bacterium, assembly GCA_004299085.1. GTDB lineage: Bacteria > Bacteroidota > Bacteroidia > Chitinophagales > Chitinophagaceae > FW021-bin31. The sequence goes on from SCQV01000324.1 coordinate 4,950, forward strand.
TGACCTTTAGAAGCATCAAAAGTATTTTAAAATGGAATAAAATATCCAAATCGGTTCCGTGAATTTGAGAACAGATGCCGGCTTGTTTTTCTTCAACAGCCGGTATAGTAATTATTTTTGACGACTTGTTATTTGACATTTAACCCGTTCAGCACCTTCCTGGGATGGACTGTATCCACCACTTGCTGAATAATTTTGAACGCCGTTGCTGTGGTGCTTCCATTAAGGGTTACTACCTTGTTATACACGCTGACCGAGATTCCGGTAATATTATTTGCCTTCAATCCCGAATCAATAGAATAGATCATATCCTTGTCGTGGGCTATAACGGAATCAGAAAGGGGTGGGATGGTCGTGTAATCGTGAAGGGCAACAATCCCATTCATCTTTCTGATAGCAGTATCCAAATCAGATTTTGTTAATGAATCGGGTATCATGCCATTCAGGGTTACCACGCCGTTTTGCACATGAACAAATACTTTGGGTGCTACTGCGGTGGCAACAACGGTGACTGTTTTCAGTATCTGATCATCACTTGGCTTACAGGAGCTTGCCATCAGCAGGCCGAAGCCTGTCAGCAAGGCCATCACTACAGATTGATTTATTTTCTTTGCCACGGTGTCTTATTTTTTAAAAAGGGGTACTGCTCAACTCAAATTTTTTCCACTTATGTTAGGCGCGCTTATTTTATAGATAACATACAGTAATCCAAGTAAAATAATGATTCCCGGAATTTCAAGATCCTTTACTCCTAAAAATGCAAGCACATCCGCTTTTCCCGATATCACTATGGGAATAGCCATCAAAATACCCACTAACGCTTCGCCGGTTATTAATCCTGAAGATATCAACATACCACGCTGTTCAATCGCTGCCATTTTCTCATGGCCATACATTTTTTCCTGCCTGTTCACTTTTTTCTTTACAAAAGCGGAAATAATACCGCCTGCAAAAATAGGAACTCCCAATTCAAATGGCAGATAAATTCCAATCGCCACTGCCAGTACAGGTGTACGGAAAGAGGAACCTCTTTTTTCCAGCCACACATCTAAAATAATGATAAGGATGGCAACCACCATTCCGGTAATAATCATGCCCCAGGGCAAGCCTCCATGAAACACACCTCTGGATACTGCCGCCATGAGGGTAGCCTGCGGCGCTGCCAGAGAATCGGGATGAGCCGCCGTGGCGGGACCGATTCCATAAGCTTTTAATAATAAATTCAGCACTGGCGCCATCACAAAAGCAGAAACGATTGTTCCGATTATCAGCATGACTTGCTGTTTCCACGGGGTGGCGCCTACCATAGTGCCGGTTTTTAAATCATGCAGATTATCCCCGGCGATAGCCACAGAACAAGCCACCACGCCGCCGATGAGAATGGCCGCTGCAGCGCCTTTTTCACTACCCCCCCCTCCAAATAATACCAGCAACAGCACGGAAGCGAACAAAATAGTAGCAATGGTGACCCCGGACACGGGATTATTGGATGAACCTACCAACCCTGTCATATATCCCGAAACGGCCGAAAACAGGAATCCGGCAATGACCATAATAATAGCCATCGAAATGCTCATGGCGATATCTCCAATTAAAAAATGATAAAGAAAAAACAAAGGAATAATGGAGATAACAACTACAATCATCACCCACTGCATCGGCATATCACGCTCCAAACGATTGTAATTTCCATTTTGCTTTTTCTCACGATAGGCGGCTAACCCTGATTTTATCCCGACAAAAACACTGTTACGCATTTTTACCAAAGCCCATAATCCGCCAATAACCATGGCGCCAACGCCTATAAAGCGTGTTTGATTAGACCATATCTGGTTGGCATAATCCGCCGCACTGATTCCTGCAGGAGCGCCTCCATGCATGGCCGTGATGATAGGAATAGCAATCCACCAATTCACAACTCCACCCGCAAAAACCAATACGGCGATATTCAATCCTACGATATATCCCACACCAATCAGTGCAGGAGAAAGATTGGAACTTGCATAAGCAATAAATTTCCTCCCGAATAAATAATGAGCGCCTTCCGCGGTTCCTGCTATCCAGCGTAATCCGGTTTGGGCAAATTTGAATACCATAGCAAACAAAGCCGCAAGGCCTACAAACTTTACGCCTTCACCGCCTTTATCACCTGTCTTCAGCACCTCTGCACAGGCAATACCCTCCGGAAACTGGAGGGGCTGTTCAATAATTAATGCGCGGCGGAGCGGAACCGTGAATAAAACGCCCAATATGCCGCCGAAACCAGCTATCAGAGCCGTTTGCCAATAATCAAATTGCGCCCAGGTTCCTAACATGATCAACGCCGGCAAAGTAAATATAACGCCGGCAGCCAGCGCTTCACCGGCCGACGCGCAGGTTTGAACGATGTTATTTTCGAGAATATTAGAATGGCGGAATAATTTTAAAACTCCCATGGAAATAACGGCGGCAGGAATGGAAGCAGATACCGTCATGCCGGCAAAAAGTCCTAAATAGGCATTGGCGCCGGCCATAATGATCGCCAGTACAATTCCTAAAATGATGGCTTTCACGGTTATTTCAGGAAGGGACATATCGCCGGAGATAAACGGCTTTTGAGTTATTTTAGAAATAGAAGAGTTAACAGGCGTTTGTGCTGCCATACCGTTGGTTTTTATAAAAAGTGCATAAATATAGACATTTATAGTAAATTGAAAGCTGTTAAGCAACCTGATGATACCAGCCCGCCAACAAGATAAAGAAAGCATATTGGAGCTTCTGACTAATACATTTGCAGAAAACAGAAGCGTTCTTTATTTGCTTAAAAAAAGAGGAAAAAATAAAAGAATCCGGCAATTGATGGCGTATGCTTTTGATATCTGCTTTTTATTTGGCAAAGTTTATTTGTCTGACGATCGGACGGCTTGTGCGCTTATTCTTTTCCCTGACAAAAAACATTTTTCCCTGAAATCTTTACTGCTGGATTTAAGATTGATCTTTACCTGTATAGGACTGTTTCACTTAAGAAAAGCCCTCAGAAGGGAAGCCGTGATTAGAAAGATGCAGGCAGTACCTGTAACAGAAGTGTATTATTTGTGTTTCATTGGCGTAAATCCGGCCCGGCAGCATCAGGGTATTGGTGGAAAATTACTGGATGAAATTGTTCAGGATAGTTATCGGATGAATCGGAAGATTTACTTGGAAACGTCCACTGCCTCTAATATTTCATGGTACATTCACCATGGTTTGGAGCAATATGCTGAATTTAATTTCGGATACTCTTTATACTTTTTTAAATACCGGAACGGCTGAAATGCGCCCGCGCTGATCCAGATGAGAAAGAGGCTCATGCACCTGTTTCTTGCAGTGCTTTTATCAGATCATCTGCATTCAATGGTTTCTTCAAAATGCCATCAACCAGGTGATGCGCATAACCGCGGCTCAGATCGCCATGATCCAGGGAAGAAGAAACTAAAAATATCCGGGTCCTGGATATTACCTCCTCGGGCATTCTTTCAAAATGATCTAAAAAACCAAACCCGTCTATTTGAGGCATTTGAATGTCCAGAAGGATAACAGTTTCCGTGTACGCTTCGGGATGTTCCTGAAATTGTTCCAGATAATCTAAGACATCCGAAGCATTTAAGAAAGGAGTAATATGATCGCTTATTTTTTTGATCCTGAGTAGTTTTTCGTGGAAAAACAAATCAATATCATTATCATCTACCAGGAGAAAAATGGGCCGTTGCTTATCTTTCTGCATGTTGGTCGGGTATTGTGATGATAAAAGTAGTTCCTTTTTCATAAACAGAGCTTACCGTAATATCTCCTCCAATCCTGTCCAGCGCTTCTTTTACTATATATAATCCAATGCCCGTTCCCGGCATATTATTAGTTCTGGAACGGAAAAACATTTTGAATATATTATTCAAATGTTCACTCAGGATTCCGATCCCGTTATCTTCAATATGGATAACCGCTTTATGGCTGTTAGCATTCACTTTTAGCCTTACTATCTGATGTTCATTTTCCGGCTTTTGATATTTAACCGCATTGGATATCAGATTATTCAATATTAGGCTGATTCGAAAAGCGTCTCCGTAAAAATCTGCCCGTTGCTCAACTTCAACTTCAAAATGGATGGTATCGTTTTGATGCCGGGCAAACGCTATGCTTTCGCGGATGAGCACATTAAAATCAATAGGTTCATACTCCACCTGAATCCGGTTGTTTTTATAATATTCGATGATCTTTTGCACAAACCTGTCAAGCTTCAGCACGCTGGCTTCAATCATAGCCACGTAACCATTTGGGTCTGTAATGGAATGATCTAATTTGGAGAGATTGATAATACCGAGAACAGACATCAAAGGTGAACGGAGATCATGTGAAGCGCTGTAAATAAAACGGCTTAGCTCATCATTTGCTTTTTCCAATTCTTCCATTTTCCGTTCAAGCTCTTTCCGGGTATTAAATATTTCGTAAGCATTGCTGATGGTGTTTTGCAGTTCGAAATCGTCCCAGGGTTTTCGTATAAACCGGTAAATCTGACCTTTGTTGATGGCGTCCACCAGGGCCTCTATGTCGGTATATCCTGTGAGTAAAATGCGTACAGGGTCAGGATAATTTTCTTTAATGGAATTAAAAAATTCTACTCCTGTAGCGCCCGGCATTCTTTGATCCGCAATAATAATATGGAGCGGGATGCTTTGCAGCGTCTTCCTTGCTTCCAGCGTGTTGGAGGCAGTGTAAATCTCATATTTACGCCGGAAATTGGCTTTAAACGCATGCAAGTTATTTATCTCATCATCTATATATAAGATACGGATTTTTTCCTGACCCATAGAGTTAGAAGATTTTGGTTAACGGTTCAATGGTTCTTCTGAATCGGATGTGGTGGCTGTAGTATTTACATCCAAAAAATCACTTTGTTTCATGGGTAAAGTTATGATAAATTCCGTTCCTTTATTCTCTTCAGATTGGACAGTAATTTTACCGTGATGCTTTTCTATAATGTTATACACGATGGACAGCCCTAATCCCGTTCCTTCCCCCACATCTTTTGTGGTAAAAAAAGGTTCAAATATCCTGTCCCGGACATTTTCCGGTATGCCTGGCCCTGTATCTGCAATCCGGATGACCACATTTTCATTCAGCCTTTCCGTACTGATGATGATCTTTTTTTCGCCGCCGCCCACACTTGATCCCATAGCCTGGATGGCATTCGTCAGAAGATTCATAAATACCTGGTTCAGCTTGCCCGGATAACATTCAATTTTAGGTATCTCCTGATAATTTCTGATGATGGAAAGATCCTTTGGAATGGTATGGTTCAAAAGCATTAAAGTATTGTCAATTCCTTCCCGGATATCCGCTTCTTTGAGGTCGCTTTCGTCCAGGCGGCTGAAGGTGCGCAATCCTTTCACAATGTCCGCCGTTCTGGTAGCGCCGTCTTCTATGCCCGACAGCAGCGTGTTAATTTCTTCCATCACATAATCAAAATCAATCTGTTCTCTGAAAGCCTGTATTTCACCATGCTTATCATCAAAGTTGTCATGGTGCATCTCTTCATATTTTTTAATCAGGCTTCTCATATCCTCGATGTCTAATTGCAAAGGTTTTACATTGGATTTTACAAAGTTGATAGGATTATTTATTTCGTGGGCGATCCCTGCAGTAAGCTGACCTAAAGAAGCCATTTTTTCGGCATCCACCAGTTGGCTTTGGCTTTCCTTTAATTGCCTTAGTGTCAGTTCCAGATCATTATTGGTTTCCTGTAACTGATTTGTGCGCTCATGAATCTTCTTCTCCAGGATCACATTTTGCTGGCTGGCAAATTCTTCTTTTTCCCTTAATGCCTGGATTGCCTGTGCCTGGGAAATTTCTTTCTCTTTTTTATAGACATTGATTGTATCTGCCAATGCAAAAGACAGCAATGCAATTTCTATGGACGAACCAATAAGAAGAATGTTATTCGTAAAGAAATTATAAGGAATAATTCCAAAATCCTTGACTACGTAGAGAATAATGCTGGCTAAGAAAAATGACCAGGCAACTAAAAAAAACTTTGCAGGCCTGTAATTTTCTGAAGCCATTTTAACTCCGGCGCCTAAAAATGCAAAGCTTCCTGTAAAGGCAATGATATCTATAAGCGTATAGCTTAAATTATAAATCCCAAACAAAGTAAGCAATCCGGTAATTACATATAATATGATGAATCCTATCAGCACTTTGTCAAAGAGAGGTGTCTTCTTTTTGGTTTGCAAGAATACACGCAAAAAAACGGTCGTTGCAATGCCCGAAAGTACGCCCATCCAGTTCACACTTTGCAAGATTATAAAAGTGGAACTGCCCCATAAATATTGGTATCCATATCCTTCCAGCCCAATCTGTGCAAAGCCGATAAAGAAGATATAAATGATATAATACAAATAGTTTTTATCACGAACACTAAAATAAATAAAGAAATTGTAAAACAGCATGATCAGGATAATACCCAGATAAATACCGAAAATGAGCCTATCGTTATTTATGTCCCGAACAATATTATCTTGTGTTCCAGCTATGACGGGTAAAACGATCTGTCCGATGCTTTTCACCCTGATATATAAAGTGGCAGCAGAATAGGGCTGAATAGGAACAGTAAAAATACTGTTGGGATCATTAAATTTATGCGTTGAAGGCGGTAATAAGTCTCCGCTATTTATATACGTATAGCTTCCCTTGCTATCAATAGGATAATATAAACGAACTTCGTTAAGGTTAGGCTTTTTAAGACAGATAAGAAGCTGCTCATTATTCGTTTCATTATATAACGTAAATTTCAGCCATATAACACCTCTTGATACCCCCAAATTAGGGATATGATGTGCGGGAGGTAAAAAAGCATCAATCGTTTTTATTTTTTCAAAAGGGAGCTGCCCGGATTGATCCCGGAAAATTAAAATATGATTATTCTGCAAGAGAACGTCCGACTGAACGTTAATAAAGGTCGTGTCGCTTGCGCAAAATGCCAGCGTGGGTAAGCATAATAATCCTATCAGACAAAAAAATTTCATACGCCGATCTGAATTGACTCTTGTGGCAGGGTAATAATATCTTCGTCAGGAATATAGAGATTATAATTGGCTTCTATCTCCCCCCTTATACCTCTTTCATTCATTGTTTGAAGAGGATTCTTTCTGAATGCAAAAATCTTATTCCTCTCTTCTTCGTGGGCGCCTTTTAACTGTAAAAGATCTTCAATAATAAGCGCCGTAGCGATCAAATCTTCTTTGGGGTAATAAAATATACCGTTAATGCCCAATGTTCTAATTACCCGGAACCCGACCCTTTGGCAAAGTTTCAAGCTTGCCGGAGAAGCTAACGCAAATAAGGATCCTAATTTTAATCTTTCTGCAATACATACACAAACCCTACCCAGAATAATACTTCCGATGCCGTAACCAGCTACCTCTCTTGAATTCCAGGCTCCACAGAATTCACCCGTTCTAAAGCGTGCTTTCTCACTCGTAATATGATAAATACGAGGATCTAATTTGTCAATGGCGGTTTCTATGGGAAGCGGAATGGTGCCGCTATACATCTGCAGGCGCGCGCCTCCCAGCGCACGATTTTCTTCCGCATCTTCCACAAAAATAATATAGCTGTAAGGCTCATTCATCCAGTCTATATTAGCAGAAGTTACCTGGGTGACACCGTAAGATTCCAGTACCTTGTGATGCCCCTCTACAAAACGCAGGCAATCTTCCCGGTTCTTATCTGCCCTGAAAACTTTTACATTCACCCTTTTCAGATTATTATCCATTATCTATAGCGTATCAGCCTTAACAATTTCTTCCACATCCACATAAAATCTTCCTGAATGTGTGTGTTCTCCTAACAGTACCTTCCTGCTTATT
>SCQV01000325.1 GCA_004299085.1 Chitinophagaceae bacterium
TAAATAAATTGAGCTATTTAATTGTGAAAGTCCTAACGAGAGGCAAACTTACAGCAGAATGATGATTTTACCAAAGGAATAGATAAAGGCCCCCGGCCCCAAAGGGGAGGAAATTGTAATGCTTAGCGGGAGATCATATCCAGACTTTATACATTGAGTACGCTTTAACCATGCTTCATCCATACCTTATCTACGCCTTTATATAGTGTTATGTCAAATATAAAATGACGCAAAATATCTCCCACAAAGCCCACAAAGAACACCAAGGAAAGCCCCTGCCTTTGCCGGCAGGCAGGTTTGTGGGCCTTGTGCCTGCCTGTCCGGTAGGCAGGTCTTAGTGGGAAACCTTCTAAATAATGGTTGACTTATCACTATAATACTTTATACCTGGAATGTCTATAAAATCAAAAAGAGATCAGCAGTCTAAGAGGATGTACTGAAATAAGGTTGGAATTAGCCGGATAGATATCCTGCTAAGGGTAGCTCCGTCTGTAAAGTACCTTCAATTTAAAACCCTATAGAATTTCCTCCGTCCACGGGCAACACCGTTCCGGTAATGTATTGCGCATGGCCGGATGTAAGAAAATAAGCCGCATCAGCAATATCTGCAGGGCATCCGAATTTACCAATGGGTGTCCTTGACAACGCTTTATGCTTTCTTTCGGGATCATTATTCATAGCCCCTCCCGACATATCCGTTTTGATAAAGCCCGGCGCAATACAATTGACCCGGATACCTTTTGGGGATAATTCCACCGCCATGGCGCGTGTCATACCTTCAATAGCTGATTTGGCAGCGGTGTAGGCAATAACCTGCGGTATGCCATATTGGGCGGCCATAGAGCTAATATTTAATATACTGCCGGACTGCTGTTCGAGCATGATCTTGCTCACTTCGCGACTCAGGCTGAATACGGCGGTGAGGTTCGTTAAAATAATCCGCTGAAATTCCAGATCAGTTACTTCAATGAATGGTTTTTTTAAATGAATTCCGGCATTATTTACTAAAATATCAATCCTCCCATGTTCCTCTCTGATACGTTGAATAAGAGAAGGGATATCCTCCAGCCGCGTAAGATCAAAACTATAGGTTACACATAATGCTCCCAGTGCTTTTTTTGCTTTCTGTAACTTTTGCACATTCCGCCCTATAATAATAGTTAATATATCATTCTCTGTGAACTTTCGCGCCATGGACAGGCCTAATCCGGATGCGCCGCCGGTAACAATAGCTATTTGTTTATTTGCTTGCATTTTTATGATGTAATGAGGATTCCCGTATAATGAGTTCTGATTTTAAAATAATCGTATTCGTAACTGCCAATGGCGCTATATCCTCCAGATGATTCACTAAATGATGTGCCACAATTTCTCCCATTTCTTCACCCGGATAATTAATGGTAGTCAGATTAGGCTCTACGACACGTGTGATCAGGTCGTTATTAAAACCCACTATGGCCATATCTTCGGGTATGTACAATCCTGCTTCTTTAAAAACCTGCATGCAAAGTGCAGCACAACTATCGTTTGTTATAAAAATACCGTCAGGACGTTTCTTCATAGCTAATATCTGATTGGCGGCTTCTACTGCGCTTTGTTCATCCAGATTGTTAATGATGAGTTGAGACTTCTGGAAAACAAGATCATGTTCAGTTAAAGCCAACCGGTAACCTTTTAACCTGTCGGCATATACGTTTCGTGAAAGATTGCCGGTGATGTGCGCAATTCTTTTACATCCCTGGCCAATCAGATGTTGGGTTGCTTCATATCCTGCTTTAAAATTATCAATGACTACATTGGTGCTTGATTTATCATAGCTTACCCGGTCAAAGAAAATCACCGGTATGCCTTTGTCAAAAAAGGGATCGAAGTGGGAAAGATCTTTGGTGTCAAACGCCAGTGAAACAATCAGTCCGTCCACCCGGCTGTTGAACATGGTGGCGGCATTGGCTATTTCTTTTTTTTCATTTTCCTGGGATTGAGAAATAATGAGATTATAACCTGATTGATTAGCAACTTTTTCAATGCCTGCCAATACAGAAGAAACGAAGTTACTGTTCAGCTTGGGGACGATGACACCCAAGGTATTCGTCCTTTGTTTTCGTAAATTACTTGCAAACAAATTGGAACGATAACCCATGCTTTTAGCGGCATCTGCAATTCGCTTCCTGGTTTTTTTACTGACTGCCGGATGGTTGCTCAAGCTGCGGCTGACTGTAGCCGGAGAAACTTTCAGCTTGCGTGCAATATCATAAATAGTGACTTCCTGAATAGTTTTCATGAAATCGGTTGTATAAGTTGCAAAAATATAAATTTTATGTCATTAGCAAGAAATATATTTTGAAGCTTGGAAATTGAATACACTATGAAAAGCCACATTTATTCAATTTGCCACGAAGGCCTGCCTACCCGGACAGGCAGGCACTAAGTCATTAAGTCTCACATATAGCTATAAATCAACTAAATATACTTTATATATTCTTTGTGCCTTTACCCAAAAGGCTTCTTCCTGAGTGGCATTTTTGAACTTTTCGAAGTGGATTCAAAATTTACCATATCCTGCTTTCACCCTTTAAAAGTAGCAGAATTATCTTTTCTTAACCGTTAAAGTAGTGTTAAAATGAAAAAAAATTATGCAATCGGTTACAATTTTAAAATTTGTTTGTATATTTACGCTCGATATGGGAAGTGAATGCAAAATAATGAAGAGATTTTTTTAATTAAACCGTAACATGCAAAAGATCTATTTTCCCTTGCTTATTTGTGTCAGTATGCTATTGACTTCTGCATTGAATGCACAGACCGTGGCTCCTTATTTGAATCCTTCACTTCCTGTTAATGAGCGTGTGAATGATCTTATTTCAAGGATGTCCACGCAGGAAAAAGTTTCGCAAATGATGAACAGCACACCGGCCATACCGCGGTTGCACATCACTGCATACAACTGGTGGAGCGAGGCGCTGCATGGCGTGGCTCGTTCCGGAGTCGCTACTGTATTTCCCCAGGCAATAGGAATGTCCGCTACATTTGATCCTGCTTTGGTAAAGAAGGAAGGCGATGCTATTTCAGATGAAGCAAGAGCTATGTATAATGCTGCAGTAGCAAAGGGATATTATCTTCAATATGGCGGATTAACTTTTTGGAGTCCCAACATCAATATCTTTCGTGATCCGCGCTGGGGAAGAGGGCAGGAAACTTATGGAGAAGATCCTTATCTCACTTCTCAAATGGCGGTAGCTTTTATTACCGGCATGCAGGGTGATAATCCTACCTATTTAAAAGTCGGCGCCTGTGCGAAACATTTCGCTGCATACAGCGGGCCGGAAAAATTAAGACATGAATTTGATGCTAAAGTTTCTATGCATGATCTGTATGCAACCTATCTCCCTGCTTTTCATGCGGCAGTAAAAGCGGGTGTTATCGGGGTGATGTGTGCTTATAATGCCGTGAATGGCGAACCCTGCTGCGCCAATACCTATCTATTAGATGATGTGCTGAAAAAGAAATGGGGATTTAAGGGATATATCGTATCAGACTGTGACGCTATCAGCGATATCGCTGAAGGACATCATTATGAAAGTGATGCATTAAATGCCGCCGCTGTTTCATTAAAAAGAGGCGTGAACCTCAATTGCGGCGATACTTATGTGAATCTTACGGAAGCGTTGAAAAAAGGATTGATCACAGAAAAAGAGTTGGATAGTTCGCTGGCTGTATTACTTCGCATTCGTTTTCAACTGGGCATGTTTGATCCTAAAAAAGATGATCCTTATAATGCCATACCCTACAGTGTGGTAAATAGTCCTGCACATCGTGCACTGGCAAAACGGGCTGCATTAGAATCCATTGTGATGCTGAAAAATGATGGGGTGTTACCTTTGAAGAATGACCTTTCCAAGTATTTTGTTACCGGTCCTAATGCAGATAATATTTATTCATTGCTGGGAAACTATTATGGCGTGAATACAAAATTTGTCACTTTTTTAGAAGGTATTGCAGCCGATGTGGCACCAGGCAGCCAGGTACAGTATAAGCCGGGTACGGAATTAAATCATGCCAATGTCAATCCTGAAGACTGGACTACGGGAGATGCGCATGCCTCCGATGTAACTATCGTAGTATTAGGAATTAATGGTGAGATCGAAGGAGAAGAAGGAGAATCCATCCAGTCCGCCACTTATGGCGATCGTATGAATTATAATCTGCCGGAAAACCAGATTGAGTTTTTACGGAAGCTAAGAGAAAATAATAAGAAGCCTATCATTGCGGTGATAACGGGTGGAAGCCCGATGAATTTAGCGCCTGTGGACAGTCTGGCGGATGCGGTGTTGCTGGCTTGGTATCCAGGGGAAGAGGGGGGGGCTGCGGTAGCCGATATTATTTTTGGTAAAGAATCCCCTTCGGGAAAATTGCCTGTTACTTTTCCTATGTCGTTCAGCCAGCTTCCTCCTTTTGAAGATTACAGCATGCGGGGCAGGACCTACCGTTATATGTCCGCCACTCCCTTATATCCTTTTGGTTTTGGGCTCAGTTATGCCCATTTTACTTTTTCAGATATGAAAATATCCTCTCCGGTTATTCATCAGGATCAGACATTCAGGGTATCTGCAAAAATCACCAATAAAGGAAAATATGCCGGTGAAGAAGTGGCTCAACTATATATTTCTGATAAGTCCGGGAGGAAAGATGTTCCCATCTGTGCTTTAAAAGATTTCAAAAGGATACTTCTCCAGCCGGGAGAAACAAAGGAAGTCAGCTTTACGATTACGCCGGAGATGATGAAAGTAGTTAACGAAAATGGCATTGCTGTTATGGATGCAGGAAAGCATGAGATATTTATTGCAGGCGCAGCACCTGTTGCCAGAAGCGAACAGTTAGGGATTTCCAGGCCTGCGTCGGTTAGCTGTACTGTGGAATAATGCATTATAAAACTTAAAAGACTATGGAAATGAATATCTCACGCAATATCAACAGCAGTTAGGGCGAAAAAACGGTCTCTATTGCAGTAGAGACCGAAGATACGGTTTACCTGACCACCCTGCATTTAGATATGCAGAATTTTTAATAAACCATCAATTACAAAATTATGAAAAATACGCTTACTTTCCTGAAAGCGTCTTTAAGGATGCTTCCTTACAGGATGCGACAGAATCTGTTAACGATCTCTGTTTTTCTGATAGCCGGCTCGTGGGCACCGGGGCTGGCTTTGGCTTCAACCCCCGCGGTGCATGTAAAGAATAAATTATTTTTATCGGCTGATGTGCGCATCAGAGGCAGGGTGGTAGATGCCAAAGGAAATCCAATGCCGGGCGTTACTGTTCAGGTTCAAGGGACTACGACAGGAACTACTACAGATGCTGGGGGGCGATTTGACTTAAATGCACCTGATAACGGCACCTTGATCATTTCTTCTATAGGGTATGAAACACAAACTATCAAATTAGGCACTCAAAACAGGAGGGAATTAATTATCCATCTATTGCAGTCCGCCAATGTATTGAACCAGTTAGTGGTCATAGGATATGGTTCTCAGAAGCAAGCAGATGTAACAGGTTCGATTTCAACTATAAGTGGTGCTAAACTGAATGAGGTACCTTCATCTAATATTACGGACGCTCTTCAGGGGCGGTTGCCAGGAGTGCAGATTTCGGAGAATTCATCCGTGCCGGGAGCTGCCATGCAAATCCGCATTCGCGGAGCCCGCTCCCTAACTGCAAGCAATGATCCACTGATAGTGTTAGACGGGATTCCTTTTCCTGGGAATATTGCTGATATTGATCCTAGTACCATTCAGAGTATTGACGTACTGAAAGATGCGTCAGCAACAGCCATTTACGGATCACGCGGCGCCAATGGGGTGATACTGATAACCACTATTAAAGGAAAAGAGGGGATGAAACCACGAATAACATTTAACTCTTATTATGGCTTCGAGAAAGCTGTTCCAATTCCCATGATGAACTCACGTCAATTTACCACACTCAAAGAGGTAGCTAATCAGTTTACCAGTTTAGGCTCAGATGAGGACACTTCGGGGAAAGTAAATACGAATTGGCAAAACTTGCTATACCGGATTGGGTTGGTTACTAACAATAGTTTATCTGTTTCAGGAGGCACTAATGGTGGCGACTATGAGTTCGGTGGCTCATATTACCATGATCAGGGAGTAATACCGCTACAATATTACACTCGTTATTCTATGCATGGTTCTGTTAACCAGAATATAGGTAACTACATAAAAATAGGATTCACTACTAGCAACAATTATTCTATTACAAACGGAGCCTCACTAAATCCAGGTACTGCGTTGACCACTACGCCTATTACCAATCCTTATAATGCTGATGGTACGCTGAAGACGGTGGTAAATATGGCTTTAGACCAGGAATGGGTTTATACCAAGAAGTCTTTGGAAGCTTTGGGTAACAATTTTGCTGACCGAACTAATGAATATAGTACCTATAACTCTGTTTATGGTGTTTTGAAAATTCCCTGGATAAAGGGGCTAAGTTACCGGGCGAATGTAGGGGTAAATTATACCGAAAGTAACCATGGAGCCTTTACGGGTTATGGAGTTTTTAGTTCTTCACCTACATCCATTTCGAGCGCCAATATTAGCAATGCTCATACCATTAATTGGTCTATTGAAAATCTACTAATTTACGACCGCACGTTTGGCCAGAAAAGCCATATAAATTTCACAGCACTCAATTCATCTGAGCAAACCACTTACTGGTATTCTTCTATCAACGCAACGGGTATTCAAAATAACGCATTCCAGTTCTATAATATGGGAGCAGTGACGGACCCTAACGGTTTAATTACTGTTAATCCCAATAACCAAAGTTATTGGCAAAGGGGATTGACCTCCTGGATGGGACGTTTATTGTATTCTTACGATGACGAATACATGATCACCGGTACAGTTCGTTCAGATGCATCTTCCGTATTGGCTCCAGGGCACAAGCGACATACTTACGCTGCCGCCTCTGCCGGATGGAATATCACCAAAGAGAATTTTATGAAGAATGTTAGTGTAATAAACAATCTGAAGTTACGCGTAGGATTTGGACAGACCTCAAACCAGGCCATCAATCCTTATCAGACATTGGGCTTGTTATCTACTGCACCGTATAACTTCGGTCCTACTGATTTTGTAACCGGCTATGACGTGACCCAACTTCCAAATCCTCAATTAGGTTGGGAATACACTAAGACGTGGAACTTTGGATTAGACTTTGCTCTTTTCAATAATCGTTTAACAGGTACTGCAGAGTATTATATTGAGAAGACTGATGCTGTATTGCTTGGAGTTAATCTTCCACCTACATCTGGTGTAGGATCCATTTTGCAAAATATTGGTAATACTCAAAACAAGGGGATTGAGCTTTCCCTTGAAGGCGTAATATTAGATAATCAAAATGGATTTTCCTGGGATGCCGGCTTTAATATATACGCCAATCGTAATTTATTGACTTCGCTTGCCTCAGGAGAGAAACAGGACTTATCCAATGATTGGTTTGTAGGCTATCCTATTGACGTCATTTACGATTACAAGAAAATTGGACTTTGGCAAACAAATTCGAAGGGCTATCAATATTTGCAAGATTATGAAAAGGGGGGAACTGCAGGGATGGTCAGAGTGAAATATACGGGAACTTATAATGCAGATGGCTCACCCACAAGGACAATAGGTCCTGCAGATGAAATGCCTCAGAGTGTCCAGCCCATTTTTCAGGGAGGTTTCAATACTCGTTTAGATTATAAACAATTTGATTTGACCCTTGTTGGCCAGTTTCAGGACGGTGGTACGCTGATCAGTACTTTATATGGTGCTACTGGATACCTTAACATGGAAAGCGGCCGAAGAAACAACATACAAATAGATTATTGGACTCCAACGAACACCAATGCCCTATTCCCTAACCCTGCAGGTCCAGTGAATAGTAACAATCCAAAATATGGTACTACGCTGGCTTATTTCAATGGGTCCTATTTAGAGGTAAATACCATAACGCTTGGATATAATTTTAAAGGAAATTGGATGGGAAGTGCGGGGATTCAGAGTTTGCGTCTTTATGTAACGGCGCAAAATCCTGATCTGATAGCGTTTTCTCCTTACCACAAGATGTCTGGTATGGATCCCACAACCAACTCTTACGGTAATAATAACGCCTACCAGGCTGTAATAGGAGTGCCACCAGTCTACCAATCTCGTATGCTAGTTGTAGGGTATAATACGCCCGAAACTCGTAATTACATTGTTGGTTTAAACTTAATATTTTAAAAAGTAAAGTTATGAAACGAATTAATAAAACTTTTGTAAGCTCGACAGTACTTGCTCTTGCGGTATTGCTTTCAGTAGGATGTAATAAACTACTGAATGAAGAGCCAAAGAGTATTTTTACACCGGAGTATTTCAAAACTCAGAATGGTGTAATAGGAGGCATAACATCGCTGTATGCCAGTCTGCGGAATATGTTTGGGAGTGCTTATTGGTTAGATGCATGTCAAGTGGGTACTGATGAATCAACCTGGGGTAACATTGCCGACTTAAACTTTAAGGACATGGATTATACCAGTATATCGGATCTTAACTCTCAAACCAGTCGTTCGGATGTTTTGTGGAATACGGCGTTCCCTGCTATCAACACCGCAAATGGTGTGATTCAATATGGGGCGGAGGTAGGTGTTTCAAGTTCATTGATTGCTGAAGCCAGATTTTTCCGTGCCTTCTATTATTTTTATCTGGTACAGGAGTTTGGTGGAGTGCCTTTAGATATGGGTTCGGGGGTACTCAAGTTCAATACTTCTGCTGCCCGCGGCTCTGTACGTAATACTGTTCCGGAGGTTTATACCAAAGAAATATTTCCAGATTTAGACTCTGCGGTAAATGATTTACCCACTGTCGGTCGTGTAACAGGTGGTGTAACACAAACACTTGCCCGCCTTTTTTTGGCAAAGGCTTATCTTACCTATGCGTGGTGGCTTCAAAATCCAAACAATATTCCAACTTATCCGGCGGTGGCATCAAGGGCAGACCCTGATGGGCATGATGTTCAATGGTATTTTCAGCAGGCTTATGATGTAGCGACCTTTGCCATTCAAAATTCTGGTCCTTTTGGTTTGCAGCCAACCTTCTATGACGTTAACGTGGCGACAAATGATCGTAACAATGAAATCTTGCTGTATGCCGACCATACGCTTAATACTCAATATGGTGGACTAACCAGCACTACCTATTCCACCGGTGGTGCTCCCGATAATTATGCCGGTTGGGTTACTCAATGGAACTATACCGGTATTCAGAGTGCAACCAATCCCCAATGGACCGGGACTCTCCCAAATTCTGTTCAACGGGCAGCCGTGCAAGACTTAGGTCGCCCATGGACAGAAATATGTCCTCCTTTTAATGTGTTCGACAATACCTTTGCCGACAAAACCAATGATTCCCGCTACGATGGTACTTTTACAACTGTTTATCGTTGTAATATGAATGAATCCGGTTTGAGTAAAAAGTATTCGGTTTTGTATGGTGCCAATGGACTACCCATTCATGAAAATAGTGCGGTTTTGACTTTCCTGCCTAATGATACTACAGGGGTTGATTATTCCAATTCTGTATATAAAAGTAATGTCGGGGCAGGCGTATTGCCCGGTATGGCGAGTTTTGTTGTAGAGCCGGATCATATAAACAGAGATCAGTATCCCGGGAATTGGAAGTTAGGTCCATATCGTACAGATAATAATGGTGGATTAGGCCAACCTAATGCAGGTAGTACCCGTCCCTATAACATTGCCAAATTCTCAGAACTTTTCTTTATTGCTGCTGAAGCGGCTGTAAAGGGAGCAACTACTACGCCTTTGACAGGTACTTATGCTAATGATGGAACAGCCAGAGGATTAATTAATATCATTCGGGCACGTGCCGGCAAGTGGGAATGGAGCCGTAGCGGAGATTCTGCGGTAATGATAGACCACAGTGCGGAAATGGTTGCTGCTACACCTCAAAATATAACCATTGATTATATCCTTGAAGAGCGTTCACGAGAATACTTTGGTGAAGGGTATCGTTGGTTTGATTTGGTGCGTACACAGACATGGGGTGAACCTAATTTCGGCGGCACTTACACTATTGGTAACGGAGCCGGTTTTAATGATCACAGCGTGTCCACCTTTACACGTAATATAACGCCGCAAGACTATTTACGTCCTATCCCAATTGGTCAGATGAATGGGATGCAGTTAACTACTGCACAATTAGCAGCATACCAGAATCCAGGATATCAATAAGACCTGAATGAAAAGAATTCTTGTAATGATGGCTGTAACAGTTTTGTTTTTTAGTTGTAAAAAGGGAGAAGTGCCTTCTCAGCCTGTTACTACACCTGTTGTGGATAGTGCAACCACTACGGCTATCATTAATGCTGCTACGATTCAGCAAACCATCTCTGGGTTTGGTGGGGCAGATATTGTGGACTGGACTGGCGATTTAACGGCGGACCAAAGAACTACAGCCTTTTCTCCCACATCAGGAATGGGTTTAAGCATTGTTCGTGTTCGCGTTCCTGTGGATAGTACGGAATTTGGGCAGGCTGCGGCAACCATTGATTCGTGCAAAGCGTATGGCGGCAATGGCATTGCGAGTGTATGGTCAGCGCCGGCGTGGATGAAAAGCAATGACAGTACTATAGGAGGAGCGCTTAAGACAAGCTCTTATTCTGAATATGCGGCTTATCTGAAGGCTTTTAACGTTGCTGCGGGCGGATTAGCCGCTATTAGTCCCACCAATGAGCCTGATATTACGGTAACTTATGAATCCATGCAAATGACTGCTTCAGAAGTGGCAGACTTTGTGGCGGCAGAAGGAGATAGTTGTGGTGCTCCCATTATGGCGCCCGAGCCTTATAATATGGATCAGACATTCATTAACGATTATCTTAGTAATACTGGCGCGAGTGCAAATACGAGTTTTATCTGTGGTCATATATACGGGACAACACCTTATGTTTTGTCAGTGAATAAACCGGTTTGGATGACGGAGCATTTTATCAATTCAAATGTAAGCGGCAACGACTGGACCAATGCTATGGCTGCTGCTAAAGAAATAAATGATTGTATGAATGCCGGATGGAGCGCTTATGTATGGTGGTATATCCGAAGAAGCTACGGGCCAATGGATGAAAATGGCCATATCCAGAAATTGGGGTATGTGATGGCACAATATGCGAGATATGTGCGTCCTGGGTTTACAAAAATATCCTGTACTGAAAATCCTTCCAGTGGTATTTATGCAACTGCTTATAAGAAAGATACTAAAATAGTAGTTGTCGTCATTAACCAGCATTCATCGGCTGTTTATCAGCCCTTCAACCTTGCAGGGGTAACAGTTCCCGGTTTTACAAGTTATGCAACCACGAGTTCGTCTAATCTGGTATCGGGTAATGTTGCAATTTCCGGAGGGGATTTTGGCGTTATACTTCCGGCGATGAGTGTGACGACTATGGTGTCTGATTAGAAAGATTTTTAGATGATGGCTTTATATCCCACAAAGACACTAAGCTCACTAAGAAATCATTTGTGTCCTTTGTGCCTTCGTGGGCAATATTTACGATGTCATTAGCTTTTAAATGATTATGGAAGTTTAAAAATGAAAAGAATTTTGAAAATTATCGTTGCATTCATAATGATTTTTGCAGTCCAGCGTGTAACTGCCCAGGTGAGGCTGCCGCAGATCATAAGGGACAGCATGGTATTGCAAAGGGGCAGGGCCATCAATATCTGGGGTTGGGCGCCTAAAGGAGCGAAAGTAACTGTAAAATTTCGTGGCAGAACATATAACACAAGAGCCGGAGAGAATGAAAAGTGGCGGGTGCAATTATCGGCAGAACAAGCCGGTGGCCCTTATACTATGGAGATTGACGGGAAAAACAGGATCACACTGCACGATATATTGATAGGGGATGTTTGGTTTTGTTCCGGGCAGTCTAACATGGTGCATCAGATGAAATTGCATAGCATCCGGTATGCATCTGACATTGCCAAGGCGAATTATCCTGAAATAAGGCAGTTTTGGATTCCGACTTTAACCAGCCAGCAGGGTCCTTTGGATACATTACCATCGGGTTATTGGAAATCGGCAAACCCTGAAAATGTGCTTGATTTTTCGGCAGTAGCCTATTTTTTTGCGAAAGATCTGTATCAAAAATATCATGTGCCGATAGGAATTATTAATGCCAGTGTAGGAGGTACACCCATTGAAGCCTGGATGAGTGAGGAAGGGTTTAAAGATTTTCCTTCTATTCAGGAAACAATTGAAAAGAATAAAGACACGGCCTACATCAATGGCTTGAGCCGTGAGCGAGCTGAATTTATGTCAAAGATACCGAGGCAGACTGATAAAGGACTTGACGGGCCTGTTCCCTGGTATGATCCGTCTTATGTGCCGAGAGAATGGCGACAAATTGGCATTCCCGGTTATTGGGATGACCAGGGAGTGAAAGACCTGAACGGCGTGGTTTGGTACCGGAAAGAAATGAATGTTCCTGCGGCGATGACCGGTAAGCCTGCCAAAGTTTTTTTGGGAAGGATTATAGATGCGGATGCTTTATATATCAATGGAAAGGAGGTGGGACATACCACTTATCAATATCCTGAGAGAAGATATTATATTCCGCCGGATATATTGAAACCCGGAGAAAATTTATTGGTTGTTCGCGTCACTAATTATTTCGGTAAAGGAGGATTTGTTCCTGATAAACCTTATTCATTGATGGCAGGCAATGATACGATTGATCTGAAAGGTTATTGGCAATATAAAGTAGGAGAGGTGTTTGTTCCACACCATGGATCCTTCGGTGGGGCATTCGGCTTTTCACCACAGAATGCGCCCACTGCATTATACAATGCTATGGTGGCTCCGGTCATTCCTTATACCATCAAAGGATTTGTGTGGTACCAGGGAGCCAGTAATGCCGAACGTCCTGGGAATTATGCAGCGTTGCAACAGTCTATGATTGCAGACTGGCGAGCTAAATGGAATGAAGGCGATATTCCCTTTTTGTATGTGCAGCTTCCCGGGTATGGTGATTATCGTTATCTGCCTTCTGAAAAAAGCGGATGGGCCGAATTAAGAGAAGCGCAGTTACAATCTTTGTCTGTTCCCAATACGGGTATGGCAGTAACTATTGATTTAGGAGAATGGAATGACATTCATCCCGACAGGAAAAAGCCCGTAGGTGACCGGCTCGCATTGGCAGCGGAAAAAATTGCTTATGGAGAGAATATTGTTTATTCCGGACCCATCTATCAATCATCAACCATTGAAGGAGATAAGATCGTTATTTCGTTCACGCATACAGGTAATGGGTTAATTTTCAAAGACTCGTCTTATAGTTCTCCCTCTGTAGGAGAAGTAGAGGGAGGTTTTACGATTGCCGGAGCCGATAAAAAATTTGTGTGGGCAAAGGCGAAAATAATAGCGCCTGATAAAATAGAAATATGGAATGATGAACTAAAAGAGCCGAAATATGTGCGTTATGCCTGGGCAGATGATCCTGTGAACCCTAATTTATACAACAAAGATGGTTTACCGGCATCGCCATTTGAAACTAAATGAGGAATACAAAATGAAAAGAGCAATATTCTTTCCTGCAATCATCTTTTTCTCTTTGCTAAACGCAAGTGCGCAAACATCCTCTATGCCTCAATTGGTAAAAAGGGGTCATTACACTCAATTATTAGTGAATGGTAAACCTTATCTGATCTTTGGCGGAGAGCTGGGCAATTCAAGCGCTTCAAGCAATGCTTATATGAGGCCAATATGGCCGAAACTGAAAGAGATGAATTTGAATACCGTTATTGCACCTGTTTATTGGGAACTAATGGAACCTGCTGAAGGAGAGTTTGATTTTTCTTTAGTGGACAGCTTGATAGAAAATGCACGCCTTAATAACATGAAGCTGGTTTTACTTTGGTTCGGGTCATGGAAAAACAGCATGTCCTGTTATGCGCCTGCCTGGGTCAAAACCAATATAGAAAGATGTCCGAGGGTTTTGACTAAAGATGGTGTGTCGGAAGAAATATTAACGCCTTTCAATAAAAATAACCTGGAGGCTGATAAAAAAGCTTTTGTAAAATTGATGCAGCATATTAAACAGGTAGATGATAAACAAAATACGGTGATTGCTATACAGGTGGAGAATGAAATAGGCATGCTTGGCAGCGCCCGTTCTTATGATGAGGCAGCTAATGCAGCATTTGACAAACCTGTTCCTGGGCAGTTGATAAATTATTTACAAAAAAATAAAGACAGTTTAACCCCGGAAATAGACTCTATATGGAAAGAAAACGGCTTTAGAACTTCGGGTAATTGGGAAAATATTTTTGGAAAGAATCTTGAAACTGAGGAAATTTTTACGGCATGGAATTATGCAAGGTATGTCAATGAAATTACCACAGCAGGAAAATCCGTTTATGATTTGCCGATGTATGTCAACACTGCGTTGAACCGGCCCGGCTGGAAGCCAGGACAGTATCCAAGCGGAGGACCGTTACCACATCTGAGAGATATATGGAAAGCAGGCGCACCTGAAATTGATATGTTGGCTCCGGATATTTATTTCCCCGATTTCCAGCATTGGTGTGATTTATACACGCGTTTTTCTGATCCGTTATTCATTCCTGAAATCCGTTTTGAAAAAGAGGATGCAGCTAAAGCATTTTTCGCTTTTGGACATTATAACTGTTTATCTTTTTCTCCGTTCTCCATCGAATCAACCGAACATCCTGAAGAAGAACCTATTGCCAAAGCATATCATATTCTGAGGCAGATAAGCCCTTTGATCACGAAATATCAGCCTGAAGGTAAGGTGAGTGGTTTCCTGCTGAGCAAAGATTCTTTATCTCAGTCTATTACAGTGGGCGATTATCAATTAACAGTGAAGCATGATTTTACTTTACCGTGGTCGTCTGGTTCGAGAGAAGGTGAATGGCCGTTGACGGGATGCACTATTATTGCAGTCGCTTCCAATGAATTTTATGTGGCGGGAACCGGTGTGGTAGTTTCGTTTAAGTCAACCATTCATGGAAAAAGAGCAGGCATTCTCAGTGTGGATGATGGCAGCTTTGAAGATGGTAAATGGATAGCCGGCCGTCGTATGAATGGCGATCAGGATAACCAGGGAAGATATGTGAGGATTCCAATAAATGATTATGATATTCAAAGAGTCAAGTTATATCAATATTGATGAATCAATGTCGCATGATTAAGAGGTTAGGCCACCCTGAGCTAAGTCGAAGGGTGACACAAAGATTGTCTGAAGCTCATAAAGATTGTCATGGTGAGCGAAGTCGAACCATGTCATTTCGTTTTTTAATTTTAAATAAATAGCATTGATTGATGTATGTAGATTTTCCCATAGGTAGAAAACATAAAGAATGAAAAATATTATTTGTTATATTATTACTGTGTTATTGCTGATGACAGGATATGATGCAAACTGTCAAAGCGGACAAAGTCTGTCTTTAAAAGCTTATGCACCTTTACCTATCGGCGTAGCTATAGGATATTTTCCTATGAAATACGATCATGTATATGACAGGATTGTTTCTACCGACTTTGATAATGTGACTTTTGAATACGCTTTAAAAAATGGCGCTGTGGTAAAGCCGGACGGGACCTTCGATTATTCGCAGGCAGATGAGCTGGTGAAGATATGTAAAGCAAAAGGATTGAATATTTATGGCCATACTTTATGCTGGTATCAGAATGATTCCCGTTATATGGCTTCGCTAAAAGGAGATTCTGCAGCTATAGAACATTTTTTGAAAAAATATATCACCACTACCATGCAGCGTTATGAAAATAATATTCATGCGTGGGATGTAGTAAATGAGGCTATTGACAGCGAAGGGCATTTACGGATAAGCGGGCCGCAACGTCCGGATTATTTTTATTGGGGAAAATATCTGAAAAGTGGCTATATCGCGCGGGCTTTTAGCTATGCACATGCAGCAGATCCAAAGGCATTGCTGTTTTATAATGATTATAATTTGGAAACAGAGTCTGCTAAGCTGAATGCAGTGATTAAAATGGTTGACAGATTAAAGCAGGAAGGAGTTCCTATTAATGGCATTGGTACACAAATGCATATCAGCATTTATACGCCGGATGGAGGAATTGATAATGCTTTTCGCAAGCTGGCATCCACCGGATTGCTAATCCGGATTTCGGAAATGGATATCAAAGTCAATCCATCCAATGATCCGGATTTCGTATTAACTAAAGCATTGGAAGAAGATCAGGCTGAAAAATGCCGGTATGTGTTGCAATCTTTTTTTAAATATATTCCGGCAAAGCAGCGTTATGGGATTACTTTCTGGAATGTCGGGACGAAAGATAGCTGGATTACGATAGGAGGGCATCGCAAAGGAAGTCCGTGTTTGTTTGACAACTTGTATCAACCAAAACCCATGTATTTTGCGGTGCTGGATATCTTTAAAAAAATGAGGGAAGAGAAAATAAATTAATCGTACATTTAACTCTTGTAAAAACTAAAAAAATTAATAGATTAAATAGGATATTCTAAGATCATGCCTCGTTCCTTATCGCAAATCTATATACATATTATCTTTAGCACTAAGCATGGGATGCACCCGATGCCATTCATTGATAATGGAATTGGGGATGAACGGTATGCTTATCTTGGAGGAACTTGCAAATCGCTTGATTGCCCACCCATAAAAGTTGGGGGTTATCGAGATCATATACTTATCTTGTGCAAATTTTCTAAGAAGATTCTGCTCATTTCTTTGTTAGAGGAAGTAAAAAAATCTTCCGGTAAGTGGATGAAGACGAAAGGTAATCAGTATATGAATTTTTATTGTCGGGACGCCTGCCTGCATGTAGCCGTTCCGGCGAAGGCTGAGTTTAATAAATCAGTATAAGCATTTTGAAACACAAAATTTAATCATTATGGCAATTGTAAAAGGTAGTAAAGAATTTTTTACAGGTATCGGACAAATAAAATATGAAGGTCCGGGAACAGATAATCTGCTGGCATTCCGATGGTATGATGCGAACAAAAAAATTGCGGGCAAGCCCATGAAAGAGCACTTGCCTTTCGCCTGTGCCTATTGGCATTCATTCTGTAATACAGGATCTGACCCTTTTGGCGATCCTACGCATGTGTTTTTATGGAACAAAAAGCAGGATGTGGTGGAAAGGGCAAAAGATAAAATGGATGCTGCCTTTGAGTTTATCACCAAAATGGGGCTGCATTATTATTGCTTTCATGACCGTGACTTAGTGGATTTTACGGATGACATGGAAGAAAATGAAAAGCATTTACAGGAAATAACCGCTTATGCTAAACAAAAGCAGCAGCAGTCGGGTGTGCAATTGCTTTGGGGAACGGCCAACCTGTTCTCGCATCCAAGGTATATGAACGGGGCGGCTACCAATCCTGATTTTCAGGTGCTTACCCATGCGGCAGTGCAGGTGAAAGCCGCGCTGGATGCAACTATGGCTTTAGGTGGTCAAAATTATGTATTCTGGGGCGGACGGGAAGGATATATGACCTTACTCAACACAAACATGAAGAGAGAACAGGAACATTTTGCGATGTTTCTTCATAAAGCGAAAGAGTATGCACGAAGCAAAGGATTTAAAGGTAATTTTTTTATAGAACCCAAACCATGTGAACCCACCAAGCATCAATATGATTATGATGCAGCGACCGTGATTGGTTTTTTAAGAGAATATGATCTGATGGATGATTTCAAACTAAACATTGAAGTGAATCATGCTACGCTGGCAGGGCATACTTTTCAGCATGAGCTGCAGGTGGCTGCCAATGCAGGATTGTTAGGCAGCATGGATGCCAACCGCGGTGATTATCAGAATGGGTGGGATACGGATCAGTTTCCCAACAATATCAATGAGCTTACAGAAGCGATGCTGGTTATCCTGGAAGCCGGTGGATTTCAGGGCGGGGGGGTTAACTTTGATGCCAAGAGAAGAAGAAACTCTACCGATCCTGCTGATCTTTTTTATGCACATATTTCCGGTATGGATGCTTTTGCCAGAGCGCTGATCATTGCGGATAAGATCATCCAGGACGGAACGTATGATAAAATGCGCAAGCAACGGTATGCTTCTTTTGATAGTGGAAAAGGAAAAGCCTTCGAACAGGGAAAAGTATCTTTGGAAGCATTAAGAGACTACGCAGTTAAAAATGGTGAACCGGAAGTGAGAAGCGGGCAGCAGGAATTGTACGAGCTGATAGTGAATAAGTTTATCTGAAGAAGCCTCCCACGAAGACACAAAGCACACAAAGATTTTCTTATTGATCATAGTGGCTTAGTGGATAAAAGATAAGCTGTTGTTCAAATAAAGGTAACCCGTTAAATTTCCCACAAAGATAGAAAGCACACAAAAGTCTTTCTTATTGACCTTAGCGGCTTTGGGGGATAAAAAAGCCGACAATTAAAAAGAAAGAAGACAATTTAAATAAAAAAAAATTAAATTTCTCACGAAAGCATAAAGCGCACAAAGGATTTTCTTGGTGGCTTTAGTGTCTTTGTGGGATAAAAAAGAATCACATGGCATTCATTGACACATCATCAAAAACACAGACAACCAGCTTTAACAAAGGCAATCCGGGTTATGTAACGCTGTTAACGGTTATAGCCGCCTTAGGCGGATTATTATTTGGTTATGATACGGCAGTTATCAACGGCGCTGAAAAATCATTGGTGGATTTTTATATTATAAAGATAACCGATCCGTCGTTTCATGATTATGCCGTTTCCATGATATCCCAGTACCGGGTTACGCTGGTAGTGGTTCTATTTGTAGTACTGGTGGTGATATGCGGACAAATTATCAAGCTGCTGAATATGAAGAGGGGAGGCATTATCAGCCTGATCCTGCTGATTATACTGGCATGGTGGGCAGTTGGCTTTATTGGTGATTCCATTCCCTCTGATGCCGGAGGGCTGCAGGATATAGCCAATTCTATCAAAGGATTTGTGATAGCCAGTGCGTTAATAGGCTGTATAATTGGCGGGGCTATTGCAGGATTTATTTCAAAATCAATTGGAAGAAAGAACGGACTGCTCATTGCTGCCATAGCTTTCCTCATCTCTGCTATCGGGGCATGGCATCCTGAATGGTTCAATTTCTTTGGGACGGAAGATGCGTATGCCTTTGTCATTTACCGTATTATCGGAGGCATTGGTATTGGCATTGCATCCATGCTTTCACCTATGTACATTGCGGAGATTGCTCCTGCCAAAGTGAGAGGCAAATTAGTTTCGTTTAATCAGTTTGCTATCGTATTTGGTATGCTGATCATTTTCTTTGTCAATTATTTTATTGCCAGGCAGGGTGATGAGCAATGGCTGACTACGGTTGGCTGGCGCTGGATGTTTTTCTCAGGTATCATCCCGGCAGGATTATTTTTCATACTGTTATTTTTTGCCCCTGAAACACCCAGATACCTGGCATTGAAAGGACAGAATGATAAAGCGTTAAAGGTGTTGGAAAAGATTTCAGGCGGGGATAGCGCCAATAAGATTTTAGAGGAGATAAAATCTACCCTGCACGAAGCCAATTCACCCTGGTTATCTTATGGTTTCCTGGTAATTTTTATCGGCATATTGCTTTCTGTATTCCAGCAATTTGTGGGCATTAATGTGGTATTATATTATGCAAGTAATATCTTTCGCAACATGGGATCCGGCACCGATGTTTCCATGTTGCAAACTATTATTGTGGGGGCTGTCAATATGGTGTTTACTATTGTCGCCATAGTTTATGTGGATAAATTTGGCAGAAAGCCTCTGATGATCATCGGCTCTATCGGTATGGCCGTCAGCATGATTGCTTTAGGATTGACTTTTTATTTTAATTATTTAGGAATTCTTTCCTTGATCTTTATGTTGGCATATACCGCCTTCTTTGCGATGAGCTGGGGCCCTGTGTGTTGGGTGCTGTTATCTGAAATATTTCCAAACAGCATTCGTGGTGCGCTTTCTATTGCAGTGGCAGCGCAATGGATTGCCAATTGGATCATCTCCTTTACATTCCCGATGATGAACGATAATGCCACTTTGACTAATCAGTTTCATCATGGATTCGCATATTGGATATATGGCATCATGGGAATCCTCTCTGCTATTTTTGTTTGGAAATTAGTTCCTGAAACAAAAGGGAAGACACTCGAAGAAATGGAGGGGCTTTGGAAAAAGAAAAAAGTGATCGCAGTGAATGTGCCTGAAATTCCGGGTGAGGAAGTGAAGTGAGGTATAGGTATTCAGAGCATAATACATAAGAATTATAATAAATCTCCCGCTCCGGAAGGAGTCCTTTGGACAAAGACCTGCCTACCCGGACAGGCAGGTACAAAGCACACAAACCCGCCTGTTGGTAAAGACAGGATATTTCTTAGTGGCCTTAGTGGCTTAGTGGGATAAAAAGACAAGTTATTATTGACATAAGTGAAGTACAATAAACTTCCCACGAAGGCACGAAGTTCACAAACCCGCCTGTCAGCAAAGACAGGATATTTCTTAGTGGCCTTAGTGGCTTAGTGGGATAAAAAGACAAGTTATTATTGACATAAATGAAGTACAATAAACTTCCCACGAAGGCACGAAGCACACAAACCAGCAAGCCGGCAAAGACAGGATATTTCTTAGTGGTTCTTAGTAGCTTAGTGGGATAAAAAGACAAGTTATTATTGACATAAATGAAGTACAATAAACTTCCCACGAAGGCACGAAGTTCACAAACCCGCCTGTCAGCAAAGACAGGATATTTCTTAGTGGCCTTAGTGGCTTAGTGGGATAAAAAGACAAGTAGTTATTATTGACATAAATGAAGTACAATAAACTTCCCACGAAGGCACGAAGCACACAAAGATTTCCTTGGTGGTCTTAGTGGCTTTGTGAGATACTTCCTGAACCCGTATAAAAATTTACTTGCATTAATATATACCGGCTTTTTTAGCTGATGCGTCTCCTTTCTCTCAAACACGAAATGCGATTGGAATATTTATACAAAAGGGTAATCAATAAAATAGTTTATTATGAAACGGCTTAAGAGCCTCCTGAGTTTTACAGTGTTGGTTTATTTATTATTTGCCTGTTCACAAAAATCTTTTTGCCAGATCAGGCTGCCAAAACTTATCAGCAGTGGAATGGTTTTACAAAGAAATACTAACGTCCGAATTTGGGGATGGGCAAAGCCGGGTGAAGTAATTACCGTCAGG
>SCQV01000326.1 GCA_004299085.1 Chitinophagaceae bacterium
CGTTCACCCGTCCTAATAAGACACCTGCCACAGGTAATCTGGATAAAACATACACCCGGGTACCCTGGTGTATGCCACTTCGGAAATAAGCATCATAAGTATGATTGGCTATTTGCAACAAACTATCATTGGCTCCTCTGTTAGACAAATCAAAGAACCACATCGGCATCGTATTAGGATCGGGAAGTCCTCTCCCGTTTCCTCTTACAACAGGTGGTAACGCCTTTATCCAGGTAATTTTATTATCAGACTTTCCTTCACCGGAATAATCACTGCTGACAGATAAGGGAGATAGATGGTCAATAAATTCCTGCCATACCGGTCGCATGCCGGCATCCGTATCCAGTATTGCAGCAGCTTTGATCACTGCCGGGAATATTCCCATCATGGAAGAAATTTCTTCCGCCGTATTTTGTCCGCCCCAGACAGATTCATTGTCATTGACATCATAAATATGATATCTTCCATCCGAACCTTTTTTTACGTTAGGGAAATTCCGGTAGAATTCAGCAATACCCTTCAGCATGGGATAAGCATATTGCCTCAGCCACGCAGTATCCATTGTATATTCATAGTACATCCAATATTGATACGCAATTTTTGCACCCCTGGAAAGGATATGGCTTGTTTGTCCAAAAGTGCTGCTGTCTTTGGTTAAGACTATCCAGCGACCATCGTGCCATCCACCGTCTTTTTTCCAGTTCCATCTGCTTAAGAAAGGCATTTTGGTATAAGCATAATCCCAAAATCTTTTAGAATGATCCTTCCATGGTTTCTTCATCAGATACAATTCCTGCATTTCCGCGGCTATGGAATCTGGAAGCTTTGGAGGTCCGTCAAAGCCGACAGTTTCTGGAATATAAATTCCTTTGCTGCCCCATTCCTGCCGTGCCGCCTCTGCACACCGGTCATACATACCACTATACATGCGGAACATCGGTTGCAATAATGCTAATCTGTTGGAAGCAAATAAAGCATTATAAAGGCAACTTTGATTGGCGCCCCAGTATGCCCCACCCCATTGGCGCGCGTCACCGCCGGTTGACCATAACATCCCATTGAACTTAACCGGATATTTTCCACGAGAGCAGGATGCCATGACATAGAGATAATAAGCATAATTCGTCGCCACATCATCTGCCACACCATCGGCACTGTGCATCTGAATAAAGCCCTTCTGCCAGAACTGATGCCACCAGGTTTCGTTTGAAGTCAGCAGCTTCTCAAAACCAGTTTGTTCCGCATCCTCTAATTCCTGCATAGATTGTTCAACTAAATCTTTCTGAGGATCAAAACCGGCCGCACTGGAAATAAAAATGGTAAAAGGATCATTCCCGGGAGAAACAAGCAGCTTCACAGTAGATTGATTGGTAATTGCAGCAACCGCTTTACGCCCTTTTATGCCAATAACTACTGCGGACCCGCCATAATAAGCATCTTCTTTAAACTGTTGTGTGAGTATAATCCTGTTTCCCTCAGTAGAAATTTTTGAGACAGCCAAATGATTTCCTCTTTGTTGAACAGGATCTCTCAACATCCTGAGATTGATTTCCAAACTTTTCCCGTCCTTTCTGTTATCATTCACTTTTATGGCCATCACATCCTGCTTGTTCCATGCCAATATCTGCGCCTTGATTTGTTTTCCTTCTACAGTTACCAGTCCGTCATAACACGATAATTTTTCAAGAAAATCATGATCGGTAAATACTTCTTCTCCAAAATCAACATCCACAAAACCGGCACCCCCACAATAATCTGTATTGCGTTGATAAAAATTATCCGAGGCGGAACTATTACCAAAAATATCAACCCTGTTTATTTGAAAATGAATAGCAGAAGGCGTGGTCCATACCAGGCTTCCCATGTTGCCATTTCCAACAGGCATGCCCGCTTCGCTATTGATGACCGGCTGATGATATACCAGGTCAGCATGTGATATTAAGTCAGGATAATTTATCTGATCACCAGGACCATTCGTTTTTATTTGTTGAGCATTACTTAACAGGGGAAGAAATAAAAGGAAATAAGCTATGATGCTTTTAAAATTCATAATTTCTATACTTTCACTTAAGAATTACCATCCAAATTTATTGTTATATAAAATTCAAAATGACACAAAAGATTTCCCATAAAGCCACAGAGAACATAAGCAATCGTTTGCTCTAAAAATGCGCAAAAAGACCTCCCCCCCGGGGATAAAAGTATTGTTATCGTATGATAAATAATGACAGGATTTTAACTAATTATGATGCTCCTTTATCATTTTATCCAAACTACTGAATTTTATCTCAACAAAGCTGCAGCACACCAAAGCACCGGCGCCTGTCCGTGTAAGTCACCTACATTGCGCTTACGGTCTAAATAATATTGACGGCTGTCTTTTTTATTCGTTCCCTCACATACCTCCTGCATATCAGCATTTTCGTTTAAATAAGAAATTAATCCAAGCCACGCTTTCCGTGCTGCCGGCCCATAGATCTTTTTATTGAGCCATCCCTTTTTTACTCCGGTGATCATGGCGTAAGTAAACATGCCGCTGCCGGAAGTTTCAGGCCATGCTGCAGTATCCACTATCAGTTGCCGCCATACTCCTTTTGTAGTCTGATATTTTAAAAGAGCAGCCATCATCTTTTGATAGCTTTCCATAATACGCCGGCGATAACTATTATTTTCGGGAAGCGAGCTTAATATTTCCGTCATCCCTGCGGCAACCCATCCGTTTCCGCGTCCCCAATAAAACGGCACATCGGGCGCATGGTAGAAAAGTCCGTTAGGACGCTGCAAAGAATCCAGATACAGGACCATTTCTTTAGCGGCACGGTTAAGGTATTTCTCATCTCCTGTAGCTCTATAAGCCGCAGTCTCCACCGCGGTGATCATGTACATATCGTCTATCCACAACCGTGATTGCCAGCTATATCCTTCTTTATAAAGCATTAAAGAGGCCGGTGTTACATGCGACCCAAACGGAGTCCCCCATTGTGCATCTGCAAAATGTAATCCCATTTTCAAATAGCGTTTATCTTTCGTCAGTCCATACAATTCAAAAGGAAGCGTGCCAAATACCGTATGATCCACATGATCAGGATGCGGCACTAAAGTTGAATCTTCACCAAAGAAAGGTTCAAAACGTTTGATGAGCTGTTGCTCCAT
>SCQV01000327.1 GCA_004299085.1 Chitinophagaceae bacterium
AGAAACAGGTTATGTTCATCTTATTGGAGTAAGACAAAATCATCAAAATAAAGGATTAGGCAAAAAATTATATAGACACTTTATAGAACATTTGAAGAACATAGGTATTCAAAATCTTAAGGCAATCACAACACCAACAAATGAAAAATCAATAAACTTTCATTTGAGTATTGGAATGCAAATGACAGGAGTTGAAAATGGCAATGGAATAAAAATAGTCAGAGACTATTCTGGTTTAGGACAGGATAGAGTAGTATTTAAAATGAAATTTAATTGAAATAAGCCCGAACCGCTAACAAAAAGTTTGGCAATAGGCTGGCTAAAAGAATAACAATCGGCTATAGTTCGCTATCGGCTTTTGTCCCAGCAGACGAACAGATATCGGTTTTTTGTATTTATCTTTATTTTTTGTTTTTCTCCGAAGGAGTCTCTGGACAATCGGCTGACGTTCGGGCAGAAAGTACATTGATTTCCAGTCGAAACGCCAAGCCCCGAACCATTGGTGGCCAGACAACAAACGACCGTACAAACGAACCGGCTAAATAAACAAATATGTCCATAACAAGAAACGAGGAACTTATTGGGATGAAAAAAGCAAGCGAAGCAGTAGCTTATACATTAAAGGAAATGCGAAACTATGCTCAACCCGGTATGACGACAAAACAATTGGATAACTATGGAGCAAAAATACTTTCAGACTTTGGAGCGAAATCAGCACCGTACCTGACTTATGGTTTTCCCGGTTGGACTTGTATAAGTGTGAACAATGAGTTTTGCCACGGCATTCCGTCTGACAATAGAATACTGAAAGAAGGTAATTTAGTTAACATTGACGTTTCAGCCGAACTTGACGGTTTTTGGTCGGACAACGGAGGTTCATTTGTACTTGGTGAAGACATTCATCAACATCAAGAACTTATAGACGCTTCAAAACAGATTTTGCATGAAGCAATCTACAACATAAAGGGCGGTGTTCGCATTTCAGAAATAGGACAACTAATTGAAACGGAAGCTAAAAAACGTGGTTACAAGGTAATCAAGAACTTAACAGGACACGGAATAGGCAGAAGCCTTCACGAAGGACCGAGCAATATAGCAAATTACAAAGACCGTTTTAACTTGACAAGATTTAAGAAAAACGCTGTTGTGGCAATTGAAACATTTATAGCAACAACTTCAACGTATGCCGAAACACTGCATGACGGTTGGACAATGGTTGGAAATAAAGGTGGATTTATGGCACAACACGAACATACTATTGTCGTTACAGACAGTAAACCAATCGTATTGACAGAAATGAATGAAATTTGGAATTGACCTCCCCAAACAGCCAACATCGTATTGCAATAGGCAGGCTGAGGTGCTTCGATTGGATGGAAGTGCAAAGGTCAACTGCTGTTTTTGATTGGGCTTTAGTGCCCAAAACCCCACTCATCGCCCATGTACGGCCCGTTAACAGCAAGGCTAAACGACTATACAGCGCGACCATTATTCTGACTTATATTTACTGACAAGATACTTTTATAGAATAAGGCTCTTTATTGACCCACAAAACGTTCCTCCGGAACGTTAATTGTCAACCACTATTCTATTTTTTACCTACTATATGTTCCTCTGGAACAACTGTCGTTCCAGAGGAACGCATTATTGGTAATAGGTATAAAACCAACATAGGTAAATGTTCCTTCGGAACATTTCGTGACAAATTGAGGGTATTTAAACGTCTCTTTCTGTACTTTTATTTGAAAAATTTGTGTAATCCAAAAGTTACATATACATTTGTGTAACTCTAAGATTACGCAATATGCAAAAGGAAATTAAACACCAATTTACATTCTCACAATCGCCAGAAGTGGTTTGGGAATATTTGACCAAACCAGAATTGTTGGCTCAGTGGCTTATGCCAAACGACTTTAAACCGATAGTCGGACACAAATTTCAATTGAGTGCAAAACCAAAATTGAAGTTTGATTTTGACGGAAAGATTTACTGCGAAGTGTTGGAAATAGTGCCTTACAAGAGACTTGTTTATTCGTGGAAAGGCGGTTTGTCAAAAGAAAACCCTTCACTTAATTCTATTGTTATTTGGACTCTTACGCCAAATGACAACGGAACTATTTTGACTTTGGAACACAAAGGTTTCAAGGGAATGAAAAACTATTTGGCATATATCATTATGAACAAAGGTTGGGTTAAGATTGGCAAGCGATTATTTAAACAATTAAATCTTGGGTAATTATGGCAATACCAACATTGGATGCATTTCAGGTAATTGCCGACCCAAGCAGGCGGCAAATTTTGCAACTGTTATCAAAAGACAGTTTGACAATAAATTCTCTTGCTGAAAACTTTGAAATAAGCCGGCCCGCGGTTTCTAAGCACATCAAAGTTCTAAATGATGCAGGTTTTATTTCCATACAGAATATCGGCAGAGAACGCTACTGCATTTTAAAGCAAGACGGATTTAAGGAACTGCAAGAATGGATTGACTACTTTGACGGTTTTTGGTTTTCAAAACTGAAAAAGTTAGAAATTCTATTGAACAAAAAAGCAAACAACAAATGACACGAACAATAAAACTAAAAACAGTTTTGCCTTACGGACAAGACAAGGTTTGGCAAGCGTTAACCGATCCGATTTATGGTATAGCTTCCCATTCAAAAAATAAACGAGGACTTTAGTGATGACTTAGAGGCAAATATTATCCCAAATCAAACTTTATTCCCTGTGCCAATGGCAATCCTTTAGAATAATTGATGGTATTTGTTTGCCGCCGCATATAAGATTTCCAGGCATCGGATCCGGATTCTCTGCCGCCTCCTGTTTCCTTTTCTCCTCCGAATGCACCGCCTATTTCTGCACCACTTGTGCCTATGTTGACGTTGGCTATACCGCAATCTGATCCGGTTACAGACAGGAATTGTTCGGCTTCCCTTAGATCTAAAGTCATAATAGCGGAAGAAAGGCCCTGCGGAACATGGTTATGCATGGCAATCGCTTCCTCTATATTTTTATATTTAATTAAATACAATATCGGAGCGAACGTTTCTTTCTGAACAATTTTAAAATCGTTTTTCACTTCAGCTACAGCAGGTGTCACATAACATCCGCTTTCATAACCTGCCCCCCTGAGCACCCCCCCCTCGACTGCAAATTTTCCACCTTCTTTTTTAATTTCTTTCAATGCATCGGCGTAATTCTTTACTGCATCTTTATCAATTAAAGGCCCCACATGATTTTTTTCATCCAGCGGATCGCCAATTCTAAGCTGTTTGTAAGCATTCACTAATTTTTTCTTAAAGGCATCATACACTGATTCTTGGATGATCAGTCTGCGTGTGGTAGTACAACGTTGCCCTGCAGTTCCTACGGCGCCAAAGACACTTCCCATCAATGCGGTATCTAAATCAGCTTTTTCGGAAATAATAATGGCATTGTTGCCGCCAAGCTCCAAAATACTTTTTCCCAACCGGGCGGCCACCGCTACAGCAATCGCTTTTCCCATGCGGGTGGAACCTGTGGCAGAAACTAACGGAACACGCTCATCATTGGATATCCATTCGCCCGCCTCTTTTCCACCTACGACCAGATTACTTACTCCTTCCGGAACATTATTTTTTTTAAATACCTCTGCAATGATTTTCTGACAGGCGATGGCGCAAAGCGGTACCTTTTCAGACGGCTTCCATAAAATAGTGTTGCCACAGACTAATGCCACAAAAGCATTCCAACTCCAAACGGACACAGGAAAATTAAACGCGGTTACGATGGCTGTAATGCCTACCGGATACCATTGTTCGTACATGCGGTGATGGGGCCTTTCGGAATGCATGGTCAATCCATGTAACTGCCTGGATAGCCCGACTGCAAAATCACTAATGTCAATCATCTCCTGTACTTCTCCCCATCCTTCCTGCAGGCTTTTGCCCATTTCATAAGATACCAATCGTCCTAATGCATCTTTTTTTTCACGCAGCGCTATGCCCACCTGGCGTACAATTTCTCCCCTGCGTGGCGCCGGAATGTTCCTCCATTGAAGAAAAGCTTCCTGCGCTGTGCTTATGACTTTGTCGTAACCTTTTCGCAATGCGACGGTCACTTCACCGATGACTTTTCCGTCCACCGGAGAAGAGGATATGATAGAAGTTCCACCGGCTTTGAGCCATTGAGACCCGGTGGATACACCGCTGTTCTGTGCATTGATTGAAAGTTCCTTTAAAAAATCCATGATGATATTATTTTTGAGTATTGTTTATAAGCCGGATGTTTTTTCCCTTAATATTTCCAATAATATTTGAATGTGTTTTAAATGGGTGCGAAATGATAATACTGCTAATCTTAACCAATAAATACCGTCAATAGTTGTACTGGAAATAAAAACCCGCCCATCTTCCAGCACGGAGGTCAGCAAAGACTCATTGAATGTATTCACAGCCGCTGTATTGTTCTTTATTTTTTCAGGCACAAAACGATATATCATTACAGATAATGCAGGTTCCGGTCCTGTTTCAAAATTAAATTTTATTATTTCTTTGTAAAAATATTGTGCCAACAGCATTTTCTCCTCTAATCCTGCACGGAAAGGCTTTATACCATATAGTTGCAAGGGAAGCCATAAGCGTAATCCCCTGAAATGGCGGGAAAGTTCGGGAGAAATCTCTGCAGGAGAAATCTCATCATTGGGATCAATGGCATCCTGCATATAATTGGCCTGATAGTAAAATGAGCGGGAAAGATCGTTTTTATTTTTTACTAATAATGCCCCGCTGCCGTAAGGCATAAATAATCCTTTATGCGGATCCATCACGATGGAATCTGCCCGTGAGATACCGTTCATCTTTGATTTAACTTTATCCGATAGAAGGAAAAAGCCGCCATAAGCTGCATCCACATGATACCATATATGATTTGCCTCCGCTATATCTGCTATGGAATCCAAAGGATCAATGGCGCCCACGTCGGTAGTTCCTGCAGAGGCGATAATAAGCCAGGGATTCAGATTATCTTTTTTATCTTTTTCTATTAAAGAAGCCAATGCCGCTGCATCCATTTGAAAGTGATCATTCATAGGAACGAAATGCCGGATGCAGGTGGCAAGACCGGCAATACGAAGGGCTTTGTCTATGCAATGATGAGCCTGGGTGGTCAGATAAATAACACTGTGTTCTATGTTTTTAGGAGTTATATTTTTCGCATCACGGGCAGCCACCACTGCAGCGAGATTAGCCATGCTTCCGCCGGAAGACAAATAACCCAGGCTGTTTTTGGGATAGCCCACCATACGGCACATCCAACGGATAAGCAGGTTTTCCATCCTTACCGCTCCGGGCGAAGCATAGAAAACGGTGGCATAACGGTTCGTAATGGCGGCAAGATAATCGCCGGATGCCGCCGCCGGAATACCCCCACCGGGAATATATCCCAAATGACCGCCGGATGCGGGGTTTAACCCCGATTCTAATAACTGTTTATCAAGCACGGATAAAATGGATTCAGTGGAACGAGCCTCTTCCTGCGGCATAAAATCCGCTAACCCTGCGCCGTTTTCTTTACTAAACACATACGCTTTGCGATCCTGCAGCGATTGCAAAAAGGATTCAGCAAACTGAGCTATATCCTGAGATATCTTTGCACGCTTACCGGGATCTGACTCTAAGCGAATAGAAATATTTTCCAACCGTTTTATTTCGTCCAGCATACTACAAAGTTCTGTAAAAAAGGTTAACAATGTACATCAATTTGACCTCCTTATAAAAGGTGATTGAAGAAATGAATAGAAAAGATTTTGTAGAATTGAAAACCTTTATTCACAAGATTAACTGCCATTTAACGCTTTTCTGAAGTTCATGCTCTTAAAGTTATATTCTCTCAAATGCTGTGTTATTGGGATAACGATCTTAATATTCAATTTATATGAAAAAAAACAACGGATGTATTACTTTTACCGGGAGGAATAAAGTTCTGGCAGTGCATGCAGAAGTCTGATCTGGATTTCGGGATTAAAGAAACCTGAAAAAAACTACTTTAGGAGCTGCTGCCGGATATAAGCATTTGTTGCGTTTTGTCACGTTCTATAATAAGATGAGTTTGAAATTTAAATGTTCTGGATTTAATCTGATAATATATTCATTATGAAAAAAACATGGTTGTTACTTTTATTGTTTTGTCCTGTCTTAGCTTTTGCGCAGGAAAATTTTTCGTGGCATGAACCTGATTATGTGGAAGGAATTTGTGTCCATGATCCCAATCACATTTATTACCGGCTTCCGGCAGAGATGGAATCGCAGGTAAGGAAACCGGTTTGGTATTTATCAAAAAATACGGCAGGAGAATTTCTGCATTTTAAAACTACTGCGCGGAGCATTACCGTCCGTTTTATTTTAGAAGATAATCTGAATCCTTTTCCGCACATGCCGGAAATGGGCGTCAGCGGCGTAGATTTATATGCAATGGATATGAATGGCAACTGGAACTGGGCGCCCCCGCATTATCATTTTGGAGATACCTGTGTTTTTGAATATACAGATTTATATCTTGCAGATAACCATAAACCGGCGGATTTTTATTTATACCTGCCCTTATATAATACGGTGAAATGGCTTTCCATCGGCGTTCCCAATCAGGATAAGTTTGAATTTGTTCAGGAAAATAAAGGCAAGCCTATCGTAGCTTATGGAACTTCTATTTTACAAGGTGCCGTAGCTTCACGTGCCGGATTGGCATGGACTAATATTTTAGAAAGGAGATTGGACAGGACGATTATTAATCTTGGATTTTCAGGCAACGGCCGTTTTGAAAAACCCATCTTTGATTTAATGTCAAAGCGGGATGCAGCCTTGTATGTGTTGGATTGTATGCCCAATTTAGACGGAGGCAGATTCTCAGACAGCCTGATTAAAGCAAGGATTTATTATGGGGTAAAGAAGCTGCAGACAGATCATCCCGGAATACCTATTTTATTAGTTGAACATGCGGACGGATATGCACCCTTTTATATGGATACCGCCCGGTTGAATCGCTACCATCGCGCCAGCATATTGATGGGCAATATTTTCAATGATTTGACAAAAGATGGTTATAAAAATATTTATCTTCTAACGGATAAAGAGATCGGCTTTGACATGAATAGCACCACCGAAGGCTTGCATCCTGATGATATCGGCATGATGCATTATGCCGATGCTTATGAAAAAATTGTCCGGGAAATATTACACGAGCCAACCGGGAACATTTCTACAGAAAAACCTGTGGAGCAATACCGGGATGGTTATGACTGGCTGAAACGCCATAACCAGGTAATTGAAAATATTAAAAAGATAAATCCGAACGTCATCATATTGGGAAATTCCATTATCAATTATTGGGGAGGCATTCCGGTGGCGGAGAGCGGCCTTGCGAGAGGGGAGGATGGCTGGCTGAAATATCTGGCTCCCTTAAAAGTGCAGAATGCGGGTTTTGGATGGGACAGGATTGAAAATGTGCTCTGGCGTATTTATCACGGGGAATTAGATGATTTTAATGGCCGAAAGGTTTTAGTGATGATTGGGACGAATAATTTAGGATTAAATTCTGATGAAGATATTGTCAATGGATTGCAGTTTTTGCTGGAACAGATTCATCTCAGGAAGCCAAAGGCTGAAATTATGATGGCAGGGATTTTACCAAGAAAAAATATGGAAAAGCAAGTCGCGGCGATAAACCGTCAGATAAAAGCAATGACATTAAAAAACGGATTTAAGTATGTTGATTTTGGGAGGCCTCTGCTGAAAGATGAAAAAATAAATATTTCTTTGTTTGAAGGAGATGGCTTACATCCGGATAAAACGGGGTATGAGGTATTGGGAAAAGAAATTGAGAAAGCAGTAAAATAATGAACATTCCGGGGAATATCTTGGCTGGTGAAAATACTATTAGGATCGGATAATATGCTATCAACGGACTTTTGGAAGTGTGTTTACATTTGATGCCGGATTTTAAATTTAATTCAGATGAAAAAAATACAAGGAGCCTTAGCAATAGGATTTATTTCCTTATTCACGGCAATCACTTTATGTCCGCTTTCTTCCCTGAAAGCGCAGTCTTCACAAAAGGACGAAAAGAATGACCATAAAAAAATGGAATGGTGGCAACACGATCGGTTTGGTATGTTCATTCACTGGGGATTATACAGCGAAGCTGCCGGTTATTGGGATGGTAAGCCGGTCAACGGCGCAGGTGAGTGGCTGATGACGGACGGACATATCCCCCGCAACCAATATGCACAATTGGCTAAGACATTTGACCCTGTGGATTTTAATGCGGAACAATGGGTAAAAATTGCTAAGGAAGCCGGCATGAAATATATTGTCATTACAACCAAGCATCATGATGGGTTTTGCATGTTCAATACAAAAGCAACAAAATATAATGTCGTAGATGGCACACCGTGGCATACTGATCCGATGAAGCTCCTGAGTGAAGCATGTAAAAAGCAAGGAATCAAATTCTGCACCTATTATTCTATTATGGATTGGCATTCTCCCTATCAGCAAGCGGATGATACCAATGCTGAACACCCTACTTACAATCCAACTACCATGATCAATAATCAAAAGTACTTGGCCTATATGAAAGATCAGTTACAGGAGATTATTACTCAGTATCATACTCATCTTCTTTGGTTCGATGGCGGGTGGATGAAGGGATGGACTGCTGCTGATGCGCATGAAATATATAATTATATAACCGGCCTTGACCCGAAGTTAATAGTTAATAATCGCCTGGAGCATGGTGTGGGGGATTATGGCACTCCTGAACAGAAAATCCCCGTTCGCGGATTACCGGGTCCCTGGGAAACCTGTATGACCCTTAATGATACCTGGGGTTACAAACGCGGCGATGACAACTGGAAGTCAGATACAACGCTTATTACCAACCTGATCCATTGCGCCAGTGGTGGCGGCAATTTCCTGTTGAATGTCGGGCCCACCGGGAAAGGTATTATACCGCAACCTGAAGTGGATCGTTTAATGGCTATGGGAAAATGGCTGAAAGTAAATGGAGATGCGATTTATGGATCGGATCGTACTCCGTTTAATGAGGCCTTGCCGTATGGTTATGCAACTCAGAAACAGGGCAAAGTATTTTTAGAAATAACCAAATGGCCTTCTGACGGTCAGATTATTGTACCATTGAAGAATAAAATCAGGAGAGCGTATTTATTAGCAGATAAGCGTAGCCATTTGAAGACAAAATCTACTCCAGACGGACTGGAAGTTCATTTACCGGCTGATGCACCCGATCCTATAGCCAGTGTGGTAGTGTTAGAGATCAATGGTCCCGTACAACCTGAATGACAAAATTCAAAGTAACGTTGGAGTATAGGAGTTGATGCATTTAATTTCCCACGAGGTTTTGTGTGAGGTAAATATCGTGTACCTTAATGCTATGTCATCATCCCTTAAAGTAGCATAGAAATACCTGCAGTGAAGAAGAAGAATGGATTGTCCAGTTTAGGCATAGTATTGCTTTGACTTGGATTTATCTGGTTAAATGGGAAGATCAGGTTAGGTGTAAAATTAAAAAGGAATTTGCCATAGTGAACATTCACCGGAATATAAAAGCTAATATCAAGTGCATTAAAAGAACGGATCTCTTGTTCCTGTTTTTGCGTAAATACAGAAGTCACGACAGAACTGTCAGGATTTGAAGAACCTCCGCCCAACAGACCACCTAACGGATTACCATTGGAACGGGCTACGCGTTTTTTAGTAATGACGTTCTTGTAATATGTTTCGAAGAATGATTGGGTGCCTGCAGTAAAAGCGGCTGTGGGTGAAATTTTGAAAGTTCCTGAACTAAAAACGGGAATAGAAATATCCCTGCTGATATTCAATCCTGCAAGAAAGTCCTGTTGTTTACTAAAAATATAGTCGAAAGTAACCCCTATATTGATCAGTTGAGGAGTATAATTCAGACCCCCGTCAATGGATCCCTTCATGGAGGCAAGGATTAGAGAGCTGCTGTCTGAAAGAAAATATTTTGTGCCGGATAGGAAGCCGTTAAAATGCTTGCTTATATCGAAAGAATAACCAGGTGTAATACCTGCGCCATCCATAGACCAGACATTTTTCGTGGCATTGATGTAACCGGTAGCGGAGAGAAAAAAGCCTTTTGTCGAGATCAGGTTAAAATAGGGAGTTAAAACGGGTGTCCCTATTATATTTTTACGCCCCGCATAGGTCAGATCTGATAAATAAGTAAATCCCGGATTCAGAATAATTGTTTTTTTATTCTTATTTACCGCCGAGGTGTCTTTTTGATGAGCAGGATTTATCTTATCCGAACCGGCGTTCACATTTTGTGCCTGAACTGCACAGCTCATGCTAATTAATATAATGGCTAAAGTAAATACCGGTACATTTCGTACGCTGAAGTTTTTCATACATTCGAATTTTAGGAAAAATAAAGCCCCGCTTTATTTCGGGGCTTTGGTCAGTCATAAGATCAGTTTATATTCTTATTAAAATCACTTTATTTATTTTTTATGCCCTGTATGCAGGCCACTGTTGGCAGAAGTGGAAGACGATGAGCTTACGCCCGCTTTTCCGGCTTGTACGGATGAATGGTCTTGTGCATTGACGGACAAGTGCATACCCGCTTTTCCACGATGCATGGCATTTTCTGTGCCCGCATTCACTTTTGTACTGTTGTTAACTTTTACGGAATGCTTCATTTTGTGGCTCATTTTTCTCGCATGAGTCTTTGCATGTTGTTCTTCCTGTTTTGCTTTCTTTTCAGCCTTCCTTGCTTTTTTGCCGGAAACGCTTGTACGCCCTTCAACCCTGGTGTCTGTTCCGGCACCTGCATCTATACCTTCTGTTTTTGCATCCGCTACAGAAGAAGCATGTCCGTTTACTTGAGCACCGATTTCATGACGGCCTGCTTCACGGGCAGTACGTTCTGCCGTACGGACTGTCCTGCCGGTAGTCTGGGCTGTCTCGGATACTGAATTGTGGACCGCCTGCCGTACATTCCTTGCATTTACGGCTGCATTGGCGCCAGTAGTAACGCTTGTACTCACTGATTGAGC
This sequence comes from Chitinophagaceae bacterium, assembly GCA_004299085.1. Taxonomy (GTDB): domain Bacteria; phylum Bacteroidota; class Bacteroidia; order Chitinophagales; family Chitinophagaceae; genus FW021-bin31. Next base: position 11,072 of record SCQV01000327.1, read on the forward strand.
AAATGCGGGGCTTGCAAATAATAACACTGCAGGCACCAGTAGAGCTTTTGATAATGGGTTCATAGTTTTTAATTTTTAAGTTTAAATAATAAAAAATTGAGTCTGAAATTATGAAAGAGCAGTAGTGAAGTTTCAGAGGATATTCATGTATTGGCAATGATTATGCCAAAACAATGTCTGGTTTTTGTAATTTTGAATAGTCCATTCCTTTAATGCTTAACCCAAGTTGCAGCTAACCAGGCGGGAGGTAGCGTAAATAGGGCATTTCAATTTTTTTGAGTGCCGGTTTGTGTACTACAGATTTTAATTTCCGGAAGGGTTGGGGTTTTGCTTTT
>SCQV01000328.1 GCA_004299085.1 Chitinophagaceae bacterium
GATGATTCATCCTCTTATCTGAATGGACCATCTGCCATGTTTTATACTTAACGAAGGTTCATTATTATGATTCCTTCCATCCGCCAGGAAGATAAATAAGGATCTCGTTTTCGATCTTAGATGTACATTATTCGAAAATAAAAAACCCCTTCTCACTTATGCTTTTGTGAGTTTTGCTTTTCATACTTCATTCTTTTCGGGGAATACAAGAGAATCTATATCTTTTTCCAGAAGTCTTTAGCTTTATCCGACATTTCTTTTGCAAAGTCTGTAGCTTGCTTCGCAGCTTCATTTAATTGTTCCTGGGCTTCTTTGCCAAATTGCTGCAATTTTTCACTTGCCTGATCAGAGAAGTCCTGATACTTTTGTTTTAAAGCATCCGAAGCGGTTTGCCCGGCAAAGAGATTATCAATAGCGCTATGAAAGGTTTCGGGAACCTTGCTTTTTACTTTGTTGACTATAATATCAATAGCTTGTTTTGCCTGCTCTTCGGTAAGGCCTGCTTTCTGCTGCAGTTCATCAATATATTCTTGCATGGTTGGAGGTTTTATCTGGTAAGAAATTCCCAAATTATAAAAAGAGCCTTATGCTACTTTTAGCATGTTTAAGGTAGCGTGTTCCATTTTTTCTTTGGCATAATCCAGCGTGACCGCGAAGGTCTTCCTGTTAGTAGATGGCAAATGAAACATGGCATCTGTCAGAATGGTTTCACAGATAGAACGTAATCCGCGTGCGCCGAGCTTATATTCAATGGCTTTGTCCACCATGAAATCCAACACATCCGCATTTATCGTCAATTTAATACCTTCTACTTCAAACAGTTTTTTATATTGTTTAATCAGTGCATTTTTCGGTTCGGTAAGAATTGATTTCAGCGTATCTCTGTCTAAGGAATGTAAATAAGTAACTACGGGAAGCCTTCCAAGTAGTTCTGGTATTAATCCGAAAGAACGGAGGTCTTGTGCATTTACATATTGCAAAATATGCTTACGTGCAAATTCTTCCTCTTGCTTCCTGACATTAAAACCAATGGAATGGGTCTGAATACGGCGGGAAATGATTTTATCAACACCGTCAAAAGCACCTCCACAGATAAACAGAATATTTTGGGTATTGACCTTTATCATTTTTTGTTCCGGATGCTTACGTCCTCCCTGGGGTGGAACCAATACATCCGTTCCTTCTAATAATTTCAGCAATGCCTGCTGAACGCCTTCCCCACTTACGTCCCGGGTGATAGATGGGTTATCCTGTTTGCGTGCAATTTTATCTATCTCATCAATATAAACAATACCACGTTCAGCCGATTTTACATCAAAATCACAGGCCTGCAATAGGCGGGACAGCATGCTTTCTACATCTTCTCCCACATAACCGGCTTCTGTAAATACGGTTGCATCCACAATAGCAAATGGGACCTGCAGCATACGTGCAATCGTGCGTGCAAGTAAAGTCTTTCCTGTGCCCGTTTCCCCCACCATGATAATATTGGATTTTTCAATCTCCACATCATCCGTAATAATTTGCTGAAGACGCTTATAATGATTATAAACAGCTACGGCTAAAATCTTTTTAGCTTCATCCTGACCGATAACGTAACTGTCTAAAAACTTTTTAATTTCTTCCGGCTTGGCCACCTTAGGTTGAAAATTAACGGCTGTGTGCGCATGTATCTTCCCCAATTCCTCCGCCATTATTTCCTGTGCATGTTCCACACACTCGTTACAGATATATCCTTCTTCGCCTGCGATCAGCAGCTTCACTTCATCTCTGCCTCTAAGGCAAAATGAACAATACTCCTCTGCCGGATGATCTTTTTTATTTTTCATTTTAAATTGTCAGCTCAGTTTGTCAATCACTTTATCAACAATACCATATTCTACTGCTTCCTTAGCATCCATCCAATAATCGCGGTCAAAATCTTTCATTATTTTTTCGAGGGGCTGTCCACAATTATCGGCCAGTATTTTAGCTCCTAACTCCTTAGTTTTCTTAATTTGTTCTGCCTGTATTTCCAAGTCGGCGGAGGTGCCGCGGTACATGCCGCCTAATAAAGGTTGATGAATCAGCACTTCTCCACTCGGGAACACAAATCTACGCCCTTTTTTTCCTCCGGAAAGCAGAATGCTGGCCATGGAAGCTGCAAATCCCATACAGATAGTAGAAACCGGCGATTTGATCATCCGCATGGTATCGTAAATAACCATGCCGGAAGTGACCATTCCGCCCGGACTGTTGATAAAGAAGGAGATTTCTTTTCCCTGGTCAAGCGTATCTAAATAAAGGAAACGGTTCACGATATCTTTGGCAGAATCATCATCCACCACACCCCATAGAAATACCCTTCTCTGTTCAAGAAATTTCTTATCAAATTCTCTTGAACTAAGTAATCCTTCCAGGGGATTTTTTTCTTTGGGAACGTCTTCATCTTCCATGAAGAACCCCTGCCTATATCTATTCATTAAGTTCATATTCTATCCTTTAACCTAATAATTAATAACGTACTTACTTATTTTCCTTTCCGTCTTGTTTATGCGGGTTGAGTAACAATACTTCATCCACCAGTCCGTAAGCTTTTGCCTCATCGGCCAGCATCCAGAAGTCGCGGTCGCAATCTTTCGCCACTTTTTCATAATCCTGTCCGGAATGAAGCGCGATAATTTCATACAACTCTTTTTTTACCCTTTTTATTTCATTAGCGGTAATTTCCACATCGGTGGCCTGGCCGCCGACGGCGCCCGAGGGTTGATGCATCATAATACGAGCATGCTTTAAAGCCGTGCGTTTATTTTTTGTGCCGGCACACATCAGCACCTGTGCCATAGAAGCGGCGATTCCGGTACAAATGGTGGCCACATCCGGCCCGATTATTTGCATGGTATCATATACACCCAGCCCGGCATATACACTTCCACCCGGACTATTAATATACATCTGAATATCTCTTGTTCTGTCGGAAGATTCCAGAAATAATAATTGCGCAGTTACGATATTGGCAACATAGTCGTCAATAGGCTCGCCAAGGAAAATAATACGATCCATCATCAAACGGGAAAAAACATCCATGGAAGCTACGTTCAATGGGCGTTCTTCAATGATGTAAGGTGTTAATGCTTTTACAGACCGGCCGGCATATTCATCGAAAGCCAGCCCGTTGATGCCGTGGTGCTTTACGGCGTATTTTCTGAATTCCTGATTAATGTTCATGGTGATGATTATGAGGTAATTTTATAAATTCCGAAGCGGTAATTTCTTTTTCTTCTATCTCAGCTTTGTTACGCAAAAAATCGAACAACTTGGTTGTCAGTATCTGACTATATGTTTCATTCACTGTTTTTTCATTTTCCATCATGCTGTTTACAAAGCCTTCCATCCTTTCATTCGTTTCATCGTGAGGATTCAGCCCAAGGTAAGAAGAAATGCGATGCCTGAAAGTATGCCGAAGCTCGTCTGCGGAAACTTCAATCTGATTATCCCTCATTATTTTTCCGGAGATGAGGCTCCAACGCGTATCATGTTCAAACTGCGGATAGCTTTGAGCTACTTCTTCCTCTGTCTTTAGTTCTTTTCCCTGTTGTTTAAGCCATTTCTTCAAAAACTCTTCAGGCAATTCAACGGGCGTTTCATGCACTAATTTTTCAAAAATGTCCAGGTCTAAGCGTTTGTCAGATTCATGATTCCAATGAGCTTCGTCGTCTTCTCTGATTCTCTTGCGAAATTCTTCTTCTGTTTTAATTTCACTGCCAGGATAAATCTCATTATAAAAGTCTTCCGAAAGTTCCTTTGGAATAATTTCTTCGATTTTTTGAAGGGTCATCAGATAATATTGGTTGGCCGCTTTCTCCGGCTCTAATTTCCAATCTTGAGCGATCCAGGTTGCTTCCTGTTCTTCAAAAGCATCCTTCAGCGTAACAGGCTCCGAATAACCGGCTTTTTTTCCTAAAAGAGATTTGCTTTTTTCCGGTGAAAAATAGCTAAGGATAATGGATTCTTCTTTTATTTCAGCGCCCTCTATCAGTTTCCCTTCAGCGTCAGCCGCTTGAAACTGTAGCTTTAAAATATCCTCGTCTGCCATGATTTCTTCTTTTTCTTTCCGCTCGCCTGCTCTTTTTTGGAGCCGTTTTACTTCTTCGTCCAGATCTTTTTCATCAGAGGTTATTTTATAACGGGTAAAATGAAATCCGTTATCCAGAAGAGTCATATTAATTTCAGGCATTAGTCCTATTTCAAAATTGAACTGATATTCTTCCGGTTTATTCATGTCTGTGTGGAAAGAATCCATACTTTCAGGAATAGGTTCTTTTAACAGATTCAAATGCTCATTTTTCAAATATTCGTTCAACTCTTTTTCAACCGATTTAACGACTTCCCGAGTGAAGATAGCCGGACCATCCATTTTCTTAATAAGTCCGGTGGGCACCATTCCTTTTCTAAAGCCGGGCATGTTGCTCTGCTTACTTAATTGCTTTAGCTCTTTTTCGAAATTAGGTAAGTAATCCCCTTGGTCCACTTTCACAATGAGGCGGTCATTTAACAAACCGATGTTTTCTCTACTGATTGTTGCCATAAAAATTAAGAATGAATTTTAGATATTCAATAATAGTTCCATTAATACGAATCTGCCATGAAGTCATAAAAAATGACATGGAGGCATTTAAAACGTAGAATTCTTTAAAAGGTAAAAAAGGATTTAAGATTAAGGGTTAACGATTTTCGAAGTATTGTATCTACCTCAATACCTGTCTATCGGCAGGGTTCATCATTCCTTGCCTGCCTGCCAAAGGCAAAGGAAGGTTCCATGTTGATTATTCAACAAATGTTATCTCTCCTCCCTGTCCTTAAACGGATAATCATCGCGTTTTTTTCAATATTTTGTGCGGGTGAAGGGACTTCCTTCGACTTCGCTCAGGGTAAACTTCTCGTCCCTTCACCTCATGTTAAAGTTTCTTCCAAATATTTTGTGCGGGTGAAGGGACTTCCTTCGACTTCGCTCAGGGTAAACTTCTCGTCCCTTCACCTCATGTTAAAGTTTCTTCCAAATATTTTGTGCGGGTGAAGGGACTCGAACCCCCACGCCTTGCGGCATCAGATCCTAAGTCTGATGTGTCTGCCATTTCACCACACCCGCTTTTCCCTTATTTTTAAAGGATTGCAAAAGTAGCGCATTTCGGTCAATCTGTAAATAGTCGCTGAAATTAGCATAGATTAGCCTGTAATATGAAACCAATCGGAATGGAATTCGTAATTTTGGAGGAATATGGAAATTGTGGTAAAAAAGAAATATGAAGTGGATGTCGAACAAGAGAAGAAAGAGATTGTCCGGCAATACAGAGCGCTGCTGCGTTTACTCAAAAGTAAGCTGAAAAAGGGAGACAAAGAGCAGGTTCGGCATGCCTTTGAAATGGCAGCGGAAGCTCATCGGGATATGCGCCGTAAATCGGGGGAGCCTTATATTTTACATCCTTTGGCAGTGGCCCAGATTACTGTTCAGGAAATTGGCTTGGGAGTCACCTCTGCGGTATGTGCCTTATTACACGATACAGTGGAAGATACTGAGGTCACTTTGGAAGATATTGAGCGGGAGTTCGGCACCCAATGTGCCCATATTATTGACGGGCTGACCAAAATCTCCACGGTTTTAGAGGAAACCAATACCAGCACCAAACAGGCAGAGAATTTCAAGAAAATTCTGTTGACCCTGGCGGAAGATCCGCGAGTAATACTGATTAAGCTGGCCGACCGGCTGCACAATATGCGTACCCTTGACAGTATGAGCCGGGAGAAGCAATTGAAAATCGCTTCGGAAACGGCTTTTATTTATGCGCCTCTTGCACACAGATTAGGGTTGTATAATATTAAAACTGAGATGGAGGATCTCACTTTAAAATTCACCGAGCCGGATATATATTTTGATATTGCCCAAAAATTAAAAGAAAGTAAAAGAGAACGTACCCGCTATATCAACGAATTTATCAAGCCGGTCAGGGAAAGGCTGACGATGGAAGGCTTTGATTTTGAGATATTCGGCAGGCCTAAATCCATTCATTCCATTTGGAATAAAATGAAGAAAAAAGGCGTCAGCTTTGAAGAAGTGTATGACCTTTTTGCCATCAGAATTATACTTCATTCCGCTCCCGACCATGAAAAGGCGGATTGCTGGAGGGCTTATTCCGTTATCACTGATTTTTATATGCCCAGCACGGAAAGGCTGCGTGACTGGTTGAGCAATCCAAAATCCAATGGATACGAAGCGTTGCACACCACGGTGATGGGACCTGGTGGGCGTTGGGTGGAAGTGCAAATCCGCAGTGAGCGTATGAATGAAATTGCTGAAAAAGGACTTGCTGCCCATTGGAAATACAAAGAAGGTACCACACAGGAAAGCAAGTTTGACCAATGGTTCACCCAGATCAGGGAATTATTGAATAATCCGGATGCCAATACGCTTGATTTTGTGGAGGATTTTAAGCTCAATCTTTTTTCCGAAGAGATATACATTTATACGCCCAAAGGAGATTTGAAAATATTGCCTGCCGGAGCCTCTGCATTGGACTTTGCTTTTTCTATCCACACAGACATAGGTTCGCGATGTATTGGCGCAAAGGTCAATTATAAATTGGTGCCCATCAGCCATAAATTACGTACCGGCGATCAGGTAGAGATTATTACCTCCAACAAGCAGAAACCCTCAGAAGACTGGCTGAATTTTGTGGTGACGGCGAAAGCGAAATCCCGTATTAAAGATGCGCTCAAAGAAGAAAAACGAAAGATTTCACAGGAAGGCAGAGAAATGCTGGAAAGGAAATTGGACCGGTTAGGTGTGCCGTTAAGCGCTTATAATATAAACGAGCTTAATCAATATTTTAAGCAGCCGTCCCTGCTTGATCTTTGTTTTCAGATCGCCCGTGGAAATATTGATCTGCAGGATTTGAAAAAATTGACGGTTAACGGGGACAAATTAGAGCAACCCAGGCCGGTGAAACCGGTTAAGCAAATTATTGAAGTCCCTATCCCGAAGCAGACTCCCAAAAAGGATACCGAGTTAATTATTTTCGGTGAAAATGGGGATAGGATTGAATATAAGCTGGCTCAATGTTGCAAACCTATTCCTGGCGATGACGTGTTTGGCTTTATTACCGCCAGTGAAGGACTGAAAATACACCGGACTAATTGTCCCAATGCAGCCCAATTGCTTTCAAATTATGGCCACCGGGTGGTAAAAACCAAATGGGTGAAGAACAGGGAAATATCTTTCCTCACCGGATTGAAAATTATCGGACTGGATGATGTGGGGGTCATTAATAAGATTACCAACGTCGTTTCAGGTGAATTAAAAATAAACATTGCCGCGCTGACCATTGAATCCCAGGAAGGGATTTTTGAAGGAACCATCAAGGTATTTATCCATGATAAGGAAGAACTGGATGAACTTGTCCACAGGCTGAACAGTCTTACGGGTATTCAAAGTGTTACCAGATTAGAGAACGAAGAATAAGAATTTTAATTTTTAAATTTGTTCCTCTGATTGCGCGGAATTACTTTTGCCATTTTTTAGGAAAAGCGTCTAAAGGCGATAAACCTGATAATCGCCGGGCGTCTATTCACTCATAATGCATTCATAATGATAGATGTACTGCTTGGCCTGCAATGGGGCGATGAAGGAAAAGGTAAAATTGTTGATTATTTTGCCGGGAAATATGATGTGGTCTCTCGTTTTCAGGGTGGCCCCAATGCGGGTCATACACTTTATGTCAATGGTAAAAAAGTAGTGCTTCGCACGATTCCTTCCGGTGTTTTTCACGAGCACGTCATTAATCTTATCGGGAATGGGGTAGTGCTCGATCCCGTTTCATTTCGAACTGAATATGAAGAGTTGTCCGCCTTAGGCATTGATCTGAAAAAGAATTTGTTTATTTCTGAAAAAACCAACCTTATTCTCCCTACTCACCGCGCGTTGGATAAAGCATCCGAACAGGCGAAGGGAAAAGAAAAAATTGGTTCTACGCTTCGGGGAATCGGGCCTGCTTATATGGATAAAACCGGAAGAAACTCTATTCGTGCCGGAGATATCAAGAGAAGTGATTTTCGTAACTTGTATGAGAAATTAAAATCCAAGCACCTAGAGATATTGGACCGCTTCGGCTTTAATGAGGACCTTGATTCGTGGGAGCAGGATTTTTTCGGCGCTATTGAACATTTGCATCAGATGAATATTGTCAGCGGAGAATATTTTATCAATGATCTGTTGCAATCCGGTAAAAGAGTCATGGCGGAAGGCGCCCAGGGAAGTATGCTGGATGTGGACTTTGGCACTTACCCTTATGTAACATCTTCCAATACTATTTCTGCTGCTGTTTGTACAGGGTTAGGCGTTGCACCTTCCACTATCCGTGAAGTTATCGGCGTTACCAAAGCCTACTGCACGCGTGTGGGCAGCGGACCATTTCCAACAGAATTATTCGACAAAACCGGTGAAGATCTGGCTAAGGTTGGAAATGAATTCGGCGCGGTTACAGGCCGCCCGCGGCGCTGCGGATGGATAGATTTAGTGGCATTGCATTACACCTGCATGCTGAACGGCGCTACCCAATTAGTGATGACAAAAGCCGATGTGCTGGATCATTTTGAAAATATCAACGCATGCAAAGAGTATAAAATAAAAGATTCTATCACACGGGAATTGCCTTTCCGTCTTGATGATGAAAAAATAAATCCCGTGTATGAAATATTTAAAGGATGGAATAGTTCTTCTGCGGAAAGTAATACATTTGCATCATTGCCGGAGGAGATGAAAAAATACATTCATTACATAGAACAATATTTAAAGGTGCCCATAAAATATGTATCAACCGGTCCTGGCCGTGATCAGATACTCGAAAAAAAATAATTCCGGCTTCTCAAAAAAACAGGAAAAAAATTTGGTCATATAAAAAAACAGTTAAAACTTTACACACCGAAAATAATTATCATGCAGCTATAGCTACAAGCTATCTGAATAAATTTGAAATTATGTGTTGTTCTTAAAAAATATTATCACATGAAATCAAAATCTGAAAACGAGAAAGCAGAGGAAAAAAAGACGGCTGCCTCATTTAAAAGCGCAAAGGCTTCTAAGTCTTCTTCCAAACCAAAAAAGGAAAAAGGAGAAGAAGGCGATGATTACGAAGAAGAAGCCAACGATGAATGGGAAAAACCCGAAGAAGACGGCAATTATGATCCCGACTTTGAAGAGTTTGACATGCCCAAATCAAAAAGCAAATCCGGAAACAAGAAGAAATCTTCGGAAGATGAGGAGGACTTCGGATTTGATGATGATTTCAAAGACATGGACTTTTTCGATGATTCTTCGTCCGGTTACGATGACGATGATGATCTGTTTTAACGAATAAACTCATTGTTATAGCAGGATCATAATTTTACAATTTCTTTATTACAGTTGCTTTGACGCGCCGATTCAATAATTTGCATATTGAGTAATGAATCCTCCAATGCAACAGGGGACTCTTCGTTACGAGTGAGGACGCCGTACACCATTTTATAGAAATTTGCATAATCACCCGGAACAGAGGGATATCTTTTCCGGACTATGTGTCCGTTAATTTCTGTATGTAAAATTCCCCAGTCACTTTCCGCTTCTTCTCCCCACCCAGGAATGCAGGGTGAAACTCCTTTTTGTAAGGTAGTTTCCTGATTGTCGGCCATTGATTTGATAAACGATCCTTTTACTCCATGGAGGATGTATCCTGCTTGTGGTTCGCGTACTAACAGGCTGGATTTCAGCGTACAGGTAAAGTTCGTGTAGAGCAGCTTTATGTCAAAATAGTCATCTATTAAAGAATGTGGCCGGTGACTCTGTACTATGGCAAATACTGCGTCCGGTTTTCCAAACAGAACAATTGCCTTATCTATCAGGTGCGGCCCCAAATCATAAATAGTACCAACGCCTGTATCCGCTTTTTCTTTATGCGGCTTTTTACTATTCAACTCCAGCCGGTATCTGTCATAATGAATTTCTGCTTCGATTAAATCTCCCAATAGCTTTTTTTCAATTACTTCCTTTGCAGTCAGAAAATCACTGTCCCACCGACGGTTTTGATAAACGCATAAAAAGCGCTTTTGCTTATTGGCAACCCTTACCAGCTCTTTGGCCTGTTCTGAAGTGGCGGCAAATGGTTTTTCTACAATGACATGCTTATTGGCCAGCAATGCCATTTTTACATATTCATAGTGGGAAATGTTAGGTGTATTTACAACAACTAATTCTATTGAATGGTCGCCCAACATTTCTTCCACTGTTGGGTAAGAATGAATCTCAGGATAATCCGCTTTAGCTTTTTTCTCATGTCTCTCCACCACTGCAGTTAATTCAAATTCCGGCATGCAATGCAAAAAGGGGGCGTGAAAAACTTTTCCTGACATACCGAAGGCACAAAGGCCTGTTCGGATCGGATGAGAATTATTAGACATGATGATCTATTGTGAAGTAAGCGTTGAAATAAACGGTATTGATAATTTCTGAAAGAAGAGCAGGACATAAAAAAACATTCCATCATATTGATTCTGATGGAATGTAAAAATGAACAAATTTCAAAAACCTTTTAGCTACTTCAGCTTCCGGCTTTTACGTCTTCCACTACTAAGGCCTGTACACCATTCTTGCTGGAAACTTTTCCAGTGATGGTGACATTACCGGCAGCATGCTTGATCACATCCTTGTAGGCATCTGCTTTGTCATGATCTTCTACCAGCAGGTAAACTTGTCCGTTGCTTGTAAGCAATCCGGCAGGTAACCCTTTGTTCAGACACATTTGTGCGCACATTTTGTGTCCGGGACCATGGGCGCCGTGCCCCATATAGCAAGACATATCCAATACTTCGCCCTTCAGCGTAGTGGTTTTCTGCTGGCCAAAAGCACTGAGAGAAAGCACCGTCAAACCTGCTACCAACATTGAGCCAATCAGTTTTGACATTCCAATTTTTAATTTTTTCATAATTATGAAATTTTTGTGAGTACTACGTATTTAAACAAAATAAACATTAATAATACAACCTAAAAAAACTTTTGTTTTCACCGTTCATGTAAAGATACAAAAAATAATAACTTCAGTTCCATGATTCCGTTTTCGCCGCGTGTAAATCTCTTTTTATAGGATCGGGCACATTTCCATTCAGCAGGGAGTTTGGCAGTGTGTAAGGATATATTTCTTCAAAAGGTTTTACCATATTCATTAGTATGCGGCGGTAAATATGGGAGCGGTTCACCTGATGTGGTTCCGTAAGCCCCATAGCAGCCGTCATTTCCACGCAGCTTTCTACAGTATCCTGATGGTAATTAGCCACTCTTTGTTTTTTATCTTCCACCACTAATCCTGCCATTTTATGCTTATCTTGTGTGGTAACACCTGTCGGGCAACGGTTTGTATTGCATAGCAGCGCCTGAATACAGCCTAATGCCAGCATCATGGCACGGGCGCTGTTGCAGGTATCGGCGCCGAGAGCTATAGCCCGGATAATATGATAGCCGGTCAGTATTTTCCCGGAAGCAATGATTTTTGTTTTGTCCCGAATGCCGAATCCTGTCAGTGCATCATGGGTAAATGCCAGTCCGTCCATAAATGGCATTCCGATGGAATTGGAAAATTCCGGCGGGGCCGCGCCGGTGCCGCCTTCGCCGCCATCAATAGTGATAAAATCCGGATAAATGCCTGTTTCAATGATGGCTTTGCAAATGGCGTAAAAATCAGAACGCCTGCCAATACATAATTTAAAACCTACGGGCTTACCTCCCGAAAGGATCTTCAAATGCTGAACAAATTGTATTAATCCGCGCGGGCTGTTAAAGGCGGTGTGAAAAGTAGGAGAATAAACGGTGGTGTAAGGCTTTACATGACGGATGGCTGCTATTTCAGGTGTGTTTTTCTTTGCCGGCAAAATACCTCCATGACCGGGCTTGGCGCCTTGCGAAAGCTTGATTTCTATCATTTTTACCTGGGGATGTTTGCTGTTTTCTGCGAACAGATCAGATGAAAAATTTCCTGCCTCATCCCGGCAACCGAAATAACCGGTACCTATTTGCCAGATAATATCTCCGCCGTGTTTCAGATGATAAGGGCTTAATCCGCCTTCGCCGGTATTGTGAGCGAAATTTCCGATACGTGCGCCTGCATTCAGCGCTTCCACTGCATTGGCGCTGAGTGAGCCATAGCTCATTGCTGAAATATTTAATATGCTAGCAGAGTAAGGCTGTAAACAATTACCCTGGCCAAAAGTGACCCTCGGATCTTTGTTCAATTGGTGGAAATCCGTAGGGTTAACGGAATGTGCCAGCCATTCGTATCCTTCCGCATATACATCGAATTGCGTACCGAAAGGCTGGGTATCCAACTCGCGCTTGGCACGCTGGTAAATGGTAGAACGATCTACACGGTTGATAGGCCTTCCATCCGTATCACTTTCTACAAAATACTGGTAAACTTTAGGCCGCAAATCTTCCATCAGGTAACGAAATCTCCCCAGGACAGGATAGTTGCGCATGATGGCATGCTTCTTTTGCAGCATATCAATCATACCGAGTATCCATATTGGTATGATTGGTATTAAAAACCACCAAACCCAATGAAAGAAAAAACCTAAGATAAGCACTGCCACAAGCGCTGGCAGCATGATTCCAATAAATTTTTGACGCATGAGCTTTGTTTTTACAATTTCGGGAAGATACTTATTTTTGATAGAATTTCGATAGTGTAAATATTCTGTGGGATTTCAGGCAGCCCCACATTTGTCATTTTTTTATCTCACCCAAAACTCTTAAAATTGTACCCTTTCTCAACAATAAATATAAATAATTATGCAAGTCTGGAAAGAATTTCAGGAAAAAAACAAAGACCGTTTCCTTAATGAATTGCTGGAAATGTTACGTATTCCTTCCGTGAGCGCCGACAGCAGGCACAAGGAAGATATCAGAAAGTGCGCGCTGATGGTGAAGCAGCGTTTGCTGGAAGCGGGAGCAGACAAAGCTGAATTGCATGAAACCGAAGGCCACCCGGTTGTATATGGTGAAAAGATCATTGACAAAAAATTACCTACTGTATTAGTTTACGGGCATTATGATGTGCAGCCGCCTGATCCGCTGGAACTATGGAACAGCGGGCCTTTCGAGCCGGTTATTAAAGATGGCCGTATCTATGCGCGAGGTTCGTGCGACGATAAAGGACAGTTTTACATGCACGTAAAAGCTTTTGAAACACTATCTAAAACCAACACGCTTTCCTGCAATGTAAAATTCATGATAGAAGGAGAAGAAGAAGTGGGTTCTGAGAATTTGGAAGCCTTTGTGAAAGCCAATAAAGAGTTATTAAAAGCGGATGTGGTACTGATTTCAGACACCTCCATGATCAGCATGGAGCATCCTTCTATAGAAACAGGGCTTCGCGGATTAGCTTATATGGAAGTGGAAGTGACCGGCCCTAATCGTGATTTGCACAGTGGTGTTTATGGCGGTGCCGTGGCTAATCCGGCGACTATTTTGTGCCGGATGATTGCTTCCCTCCATGACAAAAATAATCATATTACCATTCCGGGATTTTATGATAAAGTGGCCAAAATGACTCCTGCTGAAAGAAAAGCCCTGAATAAAGCGCCCTTTAATGAGAAAGAATATAAAAAAGATTTAGGAGTAAAAGAACTTTGGGGAGAAAAAGGCTATACAACCCTGGAACGCACAGGAACACGACCCACTATTGAAGTAAATGGCATTTGGGGCGGATACATGGGAGAGGGAGCAAAAACGGTTCTTCCCGCCACCGCCCATGCAAAAATTTCCATGAGGTTGGTTCCCAATCAGCAATCTGCGGAAATAGAACGGCTCTTTACGGCGCATTTCAAGAAAATAGCACCTGATAATGTAAAAGTAAAAGTAACGCCTGTTCATGGCGGAGAAGCGGCGGTAACACCTACGGATTCCATCGCTTACAAAGCTGCGGAAAAAGCGATTGAAACCACTTTTGGTAAAAAACCCATTCCCACCAGAGGGGGGGGTAGCATTCCGGTTGTGGCACTTTTCGAGAAAGCATTGAAAGTAAAAAGTGTTTTATTAGGGTTTGGCCTGGATAACGATAACCTACATTCCCCGAATGAAAAATATGATTTGTTTAACTTCTATAAAGGCATAGAAACGATACCGTATTTTCATCAATATTTTGCGGAAATGAGCAAGAATGGAAAAGCTTCGCATTGATAAATATCTCTGGGCTATCCGTATTTTCAAAACCCGTACACAAGCCGCTGCAGCCTGCGATGGAGGAAAAGTAAAAAGTAATGGTGCGCCTGTTAAAGCATCCAGGCACATCATTACCGGGGAGCAATTGGAGATAAAAACACCTGCAAGGAAATGGGTGATACAAGTCACCGGATTGTTAGACCATCGGGTACAATATCAGGAAGCTGTTCAATATTATGCGGATATTACTCCTGAAGAAGATTTACAGTATAATAAACGGCAGGCCGCCAGCTTTTATACGGGCAAAAGGCAAAGCAAAATAGGAAGGCCGACAAAAAAACAACGTAGAGATTTAGATAACCTCAACCTATAGGGTTTAGAAAACCGTATAGGTTCTTCAAAAAGAAATTTGTGTAGTTATATAACTACGCATATATTTGTAGTCAAATAGCTACATAATGAATTTAAGAAGAGATGTTTTTCAAGCCTTGGCAGACCCAACCAGAAGAGCCATCCTGCTGTTGCTGGTAGCTTCTCCGGCCATGACAGCCGGTGCCATTGCTTCCAACTTTGACACGGCGAGGCCCACCGTTTCAAAGCATCTGCAAATACTCACTGCATGTGAATTGCTTCATCAAGCGCAAAACGGAAGAGAGGTGCATTATCACTTAAATCCTCAAAAGATGAAAGAAATAGGAGATTTTATTGAGCCATTCCGTAAAATGTGGGAAGACCGGTTTGATAAATTGGAAACCATCATGAAAAAATACCCATCAAAAAAATAAATACCATGGAACAGAAAACAAAGATTCATGCCGAAGACGGCAAACAGGAATTAGAGATTACCAGGGAATTTGATTTGCCACTGGAATTACTTTTTAAAGCACACATTGATCCCGGCATTGTTGCGCAAGTGATGGGGACAAAAGTGCTGAAGCTGGAAAGTAAAAAGCACGGCAGCTATCAATTGGAAACAAAAGACTCAAAGGGTAACGTAATATTTCGAGCTAATGGTGTTATACATGAGTTTGACCCCAACAAAAAAATCACCCGCACTTTTGAAATGGAAAATACACCCTTCGGTGTGCAACTTGAGATTTATGAATTTGAACCGCTTACCGGCGGAGCCAGTAAACTCACTATGCATGTCATATACGAATCCGTTGCACAGAGAGACCAAGTGCTGAAACTGCCATTTGCGCAAGGCATAAACATGGCACATAACCGGATACAGGAAATTGCGGGGAAATTAAAATAATGATAACACACTGATGATGCTGATATTTATGATTTCCTCCGATGTTTGTCCGTGATTATCTGCTCAATTTTCGTTTTCTGTATTTGATAATAGTTTTAAAAAAAAATAAAAACTGGAGAAAAATAATATGGGAAAAATAAAAAAAACTGCACAAAGCACCGCCGGGAAAGCCGTAAAGAAATCTCAGCGATTCACCAATGAAGAACAGGCGGCCATCAGGGCTCGCGCTAAAGAGCTAAAGGCAGAAGCTCGTGCAAGCAAAGACAGGGCGGAAGGCGAAAAAGCATTGCTTTCCGCGGTTGCTGCTATGCAGGAGCCGGATCGCACTATTGCCCAAAAGCTTCATAATATCATTACAGCCAACGCACCCGGCCTTTTGCCGAAAACATGGTACGGGATGCCTGCGTACGCCAACATGGATGGTAAAGTAGTCTGCTACTTTCGGGACCGGCAGAAATTCAAAGAGAGATACGCAATGTTCGGCTTCAATGACTCGGCAAACCTCGACGAGGGAGCTTTATGGCCGATTGCCTTTGCTTTGCCAAAGTTAACCACTGAAGTGGAAACAAAGATTGGCGCACTTGTGAAGAAAGCTGTGAGCTGAAGGAAGATTAGCCATAATAAAGCAATGCCATCAATTATGATAATGGGTAAAAAAAATCAAGAATTTTCATCAGCACAATGTGAAAAATTACTCAAAACCCTGAAAAACCGTTTTGAGAAAAATATGAATCGTCATCAAGGCCTTGAATGGAATAATATACAATCAAAGCTGGAAGCGAATAGGGAGAAACTGTGGTCGCTTCACGAGATGGAAAGAACCGGCGGTGAACCGGATGTGGTTGGTTATGATAAAAA
>SCQV01000329.1 GCA_004299085.1 Chitinophagaceae bacterium
ATATCTTTTTTTACCTTAACCTCTTCAATAGGGACATTTACAATATTATTATTTACTAAAGTATCAATAAAGGGTACTCCCGGAAGATATTCCAATGGATAGGACAGGTACTGATAATCAGCAGTTCCATCGCTATTATTTGTCGTGATCTCAATAGGAAGGAGGCTTTTTGTACTATAATTATATTTGACTACTTTCTGTATATCCGTATTGTTATAGAATTCCTGTGTAACGGTGCTGTCCGGGAAAATATATCCGGAATAGATGTAATAAGTTAAACCTACGGTAGCACTATTATTTACGGTAGTACCTTCATTTGCAAAGCCATACTTGCATGCCTTACTAACGGTATCTATATATTTTGTGTAACTATTGGTTATTTCTTTGATTAAAGAATAAGAACTGTCCTCATAACGGTAAACCTTTTGATCTGCGAGATATCCTCTTAGCCAATCTCTATTATCTGCAGGAGGAAAAGGAAGCTGATTTAAGGTGGAGATGCTACTGCCATCGGGATAAACATCGGGTGCACTAAAGGGTCCCAGATATTGATATACGGTTTCACCCAAAGGATTTCCCTGAGTATCTTCATCCTGCTCGGTAACAGCGCTATATCCTACGTAAGTCCCCTGAGTCGTTGCCAGCGGATAGAAAGAGCTGTTGCTAAAGATATCATAGTTGTTAGTATTCATGGCATCATCTGTCATTTGCATGCTGTATGTAAACAAAGGGGCGGAAAGAGCTTCTCCCGAACTTAAACCACCGCCATTTAAATTATAACTGAATTCCTTAATTAAGGATTTATTAGTAACAGAATCATAGGTGGTTATTTTTTTTATCCTTAGTCCTCCTACTACATAAGGATCTGTATTGACTATCTCTTCCCATGGGCTGATGGTAGCACTATAGACCACACTGGCATTCGGATCACTCGGGTCATTTAATAAGGCTTCTGATGGATAATCATATAATTTATAAGTACCTGCCGGCAGTGTTAACAGATAAGTACCATTGGTTGATTCCATCCAAAGAGCTTCACTGGGATCATCGTTTTGGATATTAACAATATAAAAACCAAGAACCCCTGTAGAATAATAAGGAACATTCTGAAGAGCTATTTGAATGGTTATTGGCCCATTATCAATTGTAAATTCCTGGTAGTAGTGTTTGCTGGTAAAGCCCTGCCATTCTCTTATTTCATAGGGATATAAATAACGGTCATAATGGATGTGGGATATTTCAAGATAGGCTCCTCCTGTCTGTTGGGTTACCGGGGGCAATATGGGCATTAATTTACATTCCTGTTCTTCGTAATCATAAGTAGTAAAGCCTCCTGTCGGATAAGATACCTGATAGAGAGAACCTTCTTGGGCATTAGAAAACGAAGGGTCTTCCCCTTTAATATAATTTACCCCGTTTATATTTACAAAAGAAGGAGGGGAAGGATTTGATACTTCCGCCTGATTGGCATATCCCCAATAATCGGTTAAGGGATAGGCCCTGTTTGGTAACCCATATTCATGAAAGTATTTAAATTGATAACCGGTATTTTCTGCAATACCATTTTTATCCTTCTCTATAACACTCATCAACATGAGTCGCCTGCTAAAAGCTGGAGGATAACTGTTTGGCCCCCCCGGATAATAATTATTTTCACCGGTAAAGGATACGCTGTCATACGGCACCAAATTAGTACCTATTAAGTAATCATAGCTCAAATCAAACTCCCTTTGTATAATCCCTGCCTTATTTTCAATTTCAATTTTCCCGAGGGCATTATCTCCAATCAAATCAGCACGTCCTTTGGTACAAGGTACAAATACAACTTCTCCACTTGGGAATTGTATAGAAGCCAGCCTTTTTATTTTTACAAACTGCCTCTCGGCTGTTACTATCCCGGGATCAATGTTGGCTGATCCGCTTGTTTTTAAATATGACAAATATTCCACAGGAAGGTCATAGCTATAACTGGCATCCGTATAATTAAATTTGATGGTATCTGATGTCGTGGAAATGATCTCTGATAAAAGCCAGTTATTAACGGAATTTTTATAACTGGTGCCGATAACAAGGGCGCCGTTATTAAATTCTAATCCATTGGTAATCGTTTCCTCATATTGGTCATATATATAGGTAGTCCCGTCTGCTCCTGTTATCTTCCATCCTGTAATGGCATTATCTGAACCATCCTCCGGCGCTCCACTAATATTAAAATACAAATATTGTATCCCTAACATGCTGATCTTAATATTCTGAAAAGGTATCAGATGTATATTTTTAGACTTATCAAACACAAACCTTCCCGAAGAACCGGGGAAATTAAAATAAAACATATCAGGTTGTCCGTCGTATGCCCCTGTGGCATAACCGTAGAATGCATTTACATCTGTATCAGCAGGAAATGGTAAGGACCAAAATCCAAACGTATTGCTTTCATCCGCATTTCCAAGAACTGTTCGGGATACACTCCCTCCTGCGTTCAGATTCCATCCCAAGCCAACCCAGGAAGCAATATCGGCTACTTTTATGCCTCCAGATTGATAGTCAAGTGTAATAGGCAGATTTATATTACCCACTTTTATGTTCCATATTGGAATACTTATCTTGGGAGTACCTGTATATAATCCCACCGGTGTTTCAATATATTGTTCCATGCTGGCTGCATTAGGAGAAGGCGGTATGATCGTTGGTAGTATGTTTGTTTGTGAAAACGCAATACCAAAAGAGGCTATATAAATTAATATCAATAAGATTTTTTTCACTTTGTTAACGTTTAGGAATAGTTATGAATGATTTATTGCTCTGACGGCGAAATTCTTTTTTCTAATTTTTTCAGCAGGTTATTCTGTTTCTGCATCAGGTCTTTCAACTTTGCTAAATTTTCTTGCTGTATATGTATTTTATTCTCCTGAACTATCATATACCTCGTCATCTCCTCCACTTTCCCGAGCAACTTCGTATAGGCATCTCCTACATTCATCCCGTTATTCTGCATCTCTTTGGCTGAAGGTATTCCCGGCAGATGATGGTGAGCTTTGATATATTCGCTCAAAGAATCTATAGAAGGCAAATAATAAGTAGAGTCAAATACATAATCTGCCCCAGTAGCATTTACAGTCACCTGGTTGGCGCGAATGTTTCCGTTCACGTCCAGCTTATAGGAAGAATTGGTTTGGGAGGTTTTGCCGATGAGGACATTACCTGCATTTGTACTGTATATTGTCGAACCAGTTGTTGTCCATTGGGGAGACTGGCCTCTTATTAAATCTGCATCTAATCCACTACCGGCACCATCATCACCTGACGTCCATATTTTGTACCAGCTTCCCCACCCATTATAGGAAGTGGATCCCCCTTCATAAGCATTGGTATTAAACCGGTAAAATAAACTTTTCTCGTCGGTTGAACCGACAAACTGCATGGCAAAGGCATCTGTACTATCTCCAATACTATACGAATTGTCAATGGTAAAACCAACACCATATCCAACTCCAGATGGAGCATTCAACGTTGGATAGCCGTTCCAATCGGTTTGAATATCAATCCCAAATACGCTCATAGAAGTGGAACTACCTCCATTGGGTGCGGTTGATCCATTAATGACGTTTAAATCTTTCGCTTGAAAATAACTCGGATAAGTGCCATTTTGCCGTAAGGTCATTTGGCCATGAGTTTCACCATAAATCAATAAGAGCAGAACCAAACAGCTAAGATTTTTTATTTTTGACATACAATAAGTTTTTATTTCTTAGTAGAGTTAACCGTTGTTCCGTTTTTTCCAATCTGGCTAATCGTAGCCTTAAGTTCTTCAACCTCTTTTTGTAGTTTAATAACATACAGTGTTAGCTCTTCTATCTTCTGCATCTGCTTTTTCTCCATACTTCCCAAATCCAACCCTTTGTCTTCAATCTCTTTGGCAGAAGGAATATCAGGAAGATGATGATTCTTTTTAATGAAAGCTCCAGTTTTTGAAAGCGCTGGTAAATGGTATGCCGAATCAAATACAAAATCAGACCAGCCGGTTTGGGTGACTTTTACTTCGGTGGCAGTGACGGTTCCATTAACGGCAAGTTTAGATTGGGGATTAGTAGTACCGACACCAACGTTACCTGAATTTGTATTATAAATTGTCGAACCTGTGGTCGTCCATTGGGGCGTTTGCCCGTTTATTAAAGTTGCGCTGGAGGCAGTTGCTGCATTTCCGCTAATATTTATTCCCCATGTTCCTGACGCACCACCACCTGTTAGAGTAGGAACATAATTGTTATAATTATGATCATCTAACAGTTTATACCATGTTGCATAAGATGATGAGTCAAGAGTTGCACCATACCACATGCCACTACCAGCATAATTCACTGCAATACCTCCCCATCCTCCGTCAAAATCCCTGTGAGCTATCTCTGTAAAATAAATATAAGTTGAGCCACTTGGTACCCCGGATGATGAATAATTGATAAAACTCGAATATCCAACAGGCTTAAACCATTCAGAGGCGGAATTGAATACTTGAGGAAATTGCCCCTCGCTAGTCCCTATCAGCGTATTAGGCATATAATCTGCTGCCCCAGCCGTCAATGAGGATGCATTTCCCGTAAGCCCTGCACCCGAACCATTGAATTGAGATGCATTAATAACTCCAGAAAATATAGCTGAGCCGTAGCTCAACGTAAGCCAAGGCATCATAAGTGCATGGGAAGTTCCTCCGGTAGTGGTGCCAATGAAAAACTCATTTGATGTATTAATCCCTATCCCCATTCCCAAATTCCCTGCTCTGGTAAGTCCATAGTAACTATATGAATTACCATCCGCTGGCATCGTGACAGAAATATATCCGTATGGATCAGTAGTTGCCCCTTGCATCGCCACTTCTATACTGTTGTTGGTTATGTTCCCGTTAGTTGTTACCGTTTGCAAAGTTTGGGCGAATGAAAATTGAGCAAACAGTATGGACGCAAATAAAAGGAATACTTTTTTCGTCATTTTTTGTTTTTTATTTCTTCAACTTCTGTTTTGAGATACTCCATATCCTTTCTTAACTTCCTATTCTCAGTTTTTACTTCATCGATCTCCTTCTTAGCATTGATCAAATACAATGTCAACTCCTCTATCTTCTGCATCTGCTTTTTCTCCATACTTCCTAAATCCAGTCCGTTGCTCTTTATTTCTTTGGCAGAAGGGATATCAGGAAGATGATGGTTTGCTTTAATGAATGCTGCTGTCTTTGAAAGTGAAGCTAAATGATACCCGGGATCAAATACAAAATCTGGCCAGCCGGTTTGAGTAACTTTTACTTGTGTGGCTGTGATAGTACCATTTACAGCGAGCTTAGATTGGGGAGAAGTGGTACCTATACCGACGTTGCCATTATTCCTAACAACAAATAATGTTTTCAGGCTATCAGATGAGATGAAACTATTAATAGTAAAGGAACTTGTATTGGGTATCACTGTACATTGGGCACTATTATTATCATTTAACAACCCTTTGTTTATATTTATCGCAACCCCCCAAAAGTTGTTTAATAATAAATCACCTCCGAAAACGGCGCCCATAGAAGTATTTGAAAAGTCTTGTAATCTTGTACTTAAGGGAACATTAGATTGTGCAAACAAGGAAATTAATCCGTTCTCATCATTAGAGCCAATAGCAATTCCGCCGTTAACCTGTAATTTATTTAGATTGTCATCTACTGTTGTTCCTATCAGTACATCCCCATTACCAGGAAAAGTATTTTGCGCAAAAGACACGTAGTAAAAGAGAATAAGTACTATAAATAAAAAAAATTTTTTCATTTGTGTTTTGATTTTAACTCCCTGATCTGGATATATAATTCGCTGATTCTTGTGGTCAGCTTTTTGTTCGCTGAAGCTAACCGGTTAAGCTGGCTTTCAAAGACTTGTACTTTTTTATTCATGCTTATGATATATAAAGCCATTTCTTCTTCATTCTGTAACATCTTCATTTGAGTGGAGCCTATATTATTTCCCTCATCCCTCATCTGTTTGGCAGAGGAAATCCCGGGTAAATGATGATATTCTTTTATATAGTTGTTTAAAGAATCTATCGAAGGCAAATGACAGGTAGAATCAAATACATAGTCCGCACCGGTGGCATTCACTGTTATTTGGTTGCCACGGATATTACCGTTTACATCTAATTTGTAAGAAGAGTTCGTTTGGGAGGTCTTGCCGATGAGGACGTTGCCGGATGCGTCAATAACAAAACGATAAGTACTGGCTGTTTCATCATAAATACCAAAATTGCCAACGCCAACAGCATCTTCTGATCCACTTGAAAGTAAATCAAATATATGACTTCCTGATTGTGTATTTTGTAAACTCATCCCGACGCCGGTTGGGGAATTCCCGGTAAATTGTACATTGTTGTAATTAGTAACACCCGAAACTGTTAACTTCCCCGCAGGAGTGGTAGTCCCAATACCTAAATTTCCAGTACTACCTTGAATGGTTATAAAATCTGTAGAACCATTCATAGAAGTGAAATTCAGATCAGCTCTTGAATCAGAAGCCGTGGATGACCCTGTTTCAAAGTATATGGTACCATCTGAATAAGGAACAAGTTTTACAACTGAAGTAGAAGGAACCGTATTTCTAATGTATAACGTAGGGGAATTGCCAAGAATATCTAATGGAGAAAGAGGGCTTGTTGTTCCTATTCCAACATTTCCTGACGGAGGAAATGTATTCTGCGCAAAAGAAGTATCGTAGAAGGGAATGAATAATATAAATAAGAGAATCTTTTTCATTTGTCTTTTGATTTTAATTTTAGCTTCTTCATTTGTGCATTTAATTGTTTAACCTGCCTTTCCAATTTCTGTACTTTTTTATTTATGCTTATGATATATAAAGCCATTTCTTCTTCATTCTGTAACATTTTCATTTGAGTGGTGCCTATATCATCTCCCTCATCCCTCATCTGTTTGGCAGAGGAAATTTCGGGCAAATGATGATATTCTTTTATGTAGTTGTTTAAGGAATCTATCGAACGTATATGATAGAAAGGATTAAACACATAATCCGCGCCGGTGGCATTTACGGTTACTTGGTTAGCCCGGATGTTCCCGTTTACATCTAATTTGTAAGATGAATTGGTTTGAGAGGTTTTACCGATGAGGACATTGCCACTAACTCCTAATACGGCATTGCTTTCATTGACACCCGGAAGTATTGACCAAATATTATTTCCAAAATTTGTTGCATAATCATCGCTAAAAATTCTAAGACCACTTATATTGGCTGAGCTTTCACCATTTTGGAATGAATCAATCGTTAGCCTCACGTATCTCGCTACCACTACCGGGAAACTATGGTATATATATAAATTGGGATTTTCTGTTACTGTAACAAGATTGGTCCATATTGATCCGTCGGTACTGTAATCTATGTGATAAGCTAAAGGGATAAATCGGATGTCACCTTTCCAATAAGTCCCAAAAGCAATACCTCCAATATAAACATCACTGCCCAAATCAATTTGAATATGTTGTCCGGCAGAAGTGGCTGCCCAATAAGAATCAGCTCCGTTAAAAGTAGGCCCGTTATCATACAAGACTCCCCCACTTATGATTACTGGTTCTCCTATTGCTACGTCAGACCATTCTCCTAAATTAACAAAACCTTGAATTAGCCCTGTCCCATTCACTTCCACATTGGCACGAGGGCTTGTCGTTCCAATCCCAACATTTCCAGAAGGAGGGAAAGTATTGGTTTGTGCCTGGCAATAATTCGCCATAAGCAATACAGCCAATATGAAATATATTTTTTTCATTTTGAATTGGCTTTCAAGTATTCAACTTCATTTTTCAAAGCAGATAATTCTTTTTCTAGTTGTTCAATCTTTTTATCTGCATTGATCTGATAGAGCGTCAGTTCCTCAATCTTCTGCATCTGCTTTTTCTCCATACTTCCTAAATCCAATCCGTTAGTTTCAATTTCTTTAGTTGAGGGGATATCAGGAAGATGATGATTCGTTTTAATGAATGCTGCTGTCTTTGAAAGTGAGGGTAAATGATAAGCAGAATCAAATACAAAATCTGACCAGCCGGTTTGAGTCACTTTAACTTGTGTGGCCGTGATAGTTCCATTGACTGCAAGCTTGGATTGGGGGGAAGTGGTGCCAATACCGACATTACCTAATATACCAACATTAGAGTTAAAATTAGCCATACCAGAAAAATTAAGATAGTTATTCGTATTATCCCATGTGATGGCATATTTATTAATTCCTGCATTGTTGAAATTTATTGTTTCACCACCTAATGGATTGTTTAAAGTAAGTGCAGAAGTGCTGATACTTCCATTAACCTGTAATCTATCGTTTCCATTATCAGTCTTTGTTCCAATTAGTATATTACCACCTAAATAATTCAGTGATAGTGGAGTATAAGTAACCCCTTCATATACAGTCTGTATCAATCCAATGCCGTTACCAGTTGAATCAATTCCAAAAATTAAATGTTTTGCATTATGTTGACCAACTGATAATACCCACCCTGTTTCAACATTTACATCCAGCGGCACATTTGGAATAGCAGTATTAATCCCAACATACCTGTTTGCCCTCACATTTAAAATATCATCGTTTGCCCAAAACCCTATACCTACATAATTGCTGCCTGAGCCGTTGCCCCCCGCATATGAAAATCTGAGATTTGCAGTATTATTTGTTGAAAGTGATTGACCGATGGTAAATGCATATTCTTGCGTGTTTCCACCCGGAGCTAAGGAGCTATTCTCCAATGAAAGCGGAGCCTGTGGTGTAGAACTGAACGAGTAAGTATTTGCTCCATCTACAATTTGCAGTTTAGTATTTGGAGATGATGTCCCTATCCCCACGCTACCGGAAGCTGGAAAAGTATTTGTTTGAGCAAAACAGCAATTTGCTATAAAGAGTGCAATCAATAGGAAATATACCTTTCTCATTTCGAGTTGTTTTTCAATTGTTCAACTTCTTTTTTCAATGCTGATAATTCATTTTTATATTCATCAAGCGCTGCATGTAATTGTTTTATCTCCTTATCCGCATTAATTTGATACAGTGTCAATTCCTCAATCTTCTGCATTTGCTTCTTTTCCATCTCTCCCAGATTTAATCCTTCACTTTCTATCTGCTTAGTAGAAGGAATGCCTGGCAGATGATGATTTGCATTAATGAATGTTTCTGTTTTTGAAAGTGAGGGTAAATGATAAGCTGAATCAAATACAAAATCTGACCAGCCGGTTTGAGTAACCTTTACTTGTGTGGCCGTGATGGTTCCGTTAACTGCAAGCTTGGATTGAGGGGAAGTGGTGCCGATACCAACATTACCTGAATTTGTATTATAAATTGTTGAACCTGTGGTCGTCCATTGGGGTGTTTGCCCGTTTATTAAAGTTGCACTGGAAGCAGTTGCTGCATTTCCGCTAATATTTATTCCCCATGTTCCTGACGCACCACCACCTGTTAGAGTAGGAGCATAATTGTTATAATTATGATCATCTAACAATCTATACCATGTTGCATAAGATGATGAAGCTATGGTTGTTCCATACCACATACCATCACCTGCATAATTTATCGCAATGCCTCCCCATCCTCCACTCATATCTCTATGAGCTATTTCTGTAAAAAACAAGTATGTTGCACCACTCGGCACACCTGCTGAAGAAGGATAAATAAAGTTTGAATACCCAACTGGTTTATACCACTCCGAAGTGGAATTGAATGTGGCTGCCCCTTGTCCTCCAGGGGCTCCTAAAAACGTATTAGGCATGTAATACGCAGTATCTTGAGAGTATGAGAACCTGACAAATAGTATTGATACCAATAAAAAGAATACCGTTTTCATCATTGTTATGATTTTATTTCTTCGACTTTTGTTTTAAGATTTTCTAAAGCATTCTTTAATTTTTTATTCTCACTATTTATTTCTTTTATTTCCTTTTCTGCTTTAATCAAATACAGTGTCAGCTCCTCAATCTTCTGCATCTGCTTTTTCTCCATGCTTCCTAAATCCAATCCATTGCTTTCAATTTCTTTGGCAGATGGTATATCAGGAAGGTGATGATTCGTTTTAATGAATGCTGCTGTCTTCGAAAGTGGAGCTAAATGATACCCGGAATCAAATACAAAATCTGACCAGCCGGTTTGAGTAACCTTTACTTGTGTGGCCGTGATAGTTCCATTGACTGCAAGCTTGGATTGAGGAGTGGTGGTGCCCATGCCTACATTGCCACTTTGTGTAATACGCATTGCTTCAGTTGTGGTTCCTGAGTTGCTTGAAGATGTCATAAACGCTAAACCCAAACCATCA
>SCQV01000030.1 GCA_004299085.1 Chitinophagaceae bacterium
CTGTCATATTTCCGGGTAGTCTCATAAACGTCCCGTATTCCGCCAACAGCATTTTTGGCCAGTAAGAGATTACTCCCGCGTGTTGCCCATTGCAAGGTGTTCCGCCATTCTACCAGTGCGCTGTCGTATTTTTTTCCCGTAAAATGTATCCGGGCCAGTATGTTTTCTGCCTTGGCTGCATCCTGCCATTGCCCTGTGGAAAAGCTCGATGCCACATTCTGTTGAAGCAGCGGTTTCGCTTCTGTATATTTTCTTTGTAAGAACAATGCCATCCCCTCTCCTCCCTTATCAATACCCGCCCATATATTTTTATAGGTGTCATTTCCCAAAAAGTAGTGCGACAAGATACTACCAATCTGCCGGTAAAAGTACGCGGTGCTGTCGGCATTTCCCAACTGCCAATAGGAAGCGCCCAATACATCCAACTGCAACAAATAATCCATCACACCGGGAACCGGTGATTTCATCAAAGCCAGGCATTCTTTACCATACCGGATACTTTGCTCAAAATCTGAAGTATGAAATAATGCCTTACTGACTGATAAATATCGCAGCCATAACATGGAAAAATGTGAGGCGCCTATATCATTTTGGATATCTATGGCTTTTAAATCATAAAAAAGATTCTCAGCCAGGCCAGAACGTTCGCCATACAAACTATATACTTCCGAAAGCAACTGCCGGTCGTTGAGCAGTCCTGCAAGGGTAATCGCATGCCGCATATCCTGTGTGTCCGTCCGCGTTAATGGAATATTTAATTCCTGCTTTCCCAAAATCCGGTACATCATTACCCGCACTTCCAGTCTTTTGTTAACATGTTTGTTCAGGTACTCATCCAATTCTTTTACTCTTTGGCTGTAAGCCTTCCTATTGATATGAAGTCTCAGGTCGGCATAAGTGGCTTCGGCTTTGGTAGTTTGAGAAATACCGCCTATTTCCCAACATTTAATAAGCCGGGGAGTGCTCAGGGTTTGAGCTGATGCAGAGATAAAGAATAAAAAAAGAAATAAAGGGACGAGTATAATATGTTTCATTCATGGACAGGTTATAAATGAAGATACAAACATAATTCTTTTTGGAATTTTATTTGATAAATTGGGGAGATAATCATCGCTTGTATATAACTATTCAGCCTGTGTTAAATGTAGATAACCTGATAATTTTATTCCCGAATAGCTCCTTTTTTAATACCTTCGTAAATGAAGAGTCCATAAGCAGAGAAAATATGCGATATCCTGATTCAAAATATCTCTGGACCATCACCATACTAACGATTCCCGGTCGTGAAAATTACTGCAAACAGCTTATTGAGTCAATAAACAATACTTCCTTTAAAGACCACCTCCAAATCGCAGTGATCTATAATCACAAGACGACGGGGGATATTTATGCCATAGAAAGACAGATTAAAAGCTATTCGATAAACCTGCCCCTGTCTGTTTATTTTAATAGCCAGGATACGTCTATTGTCAGCGGGCGGAATTTTCAGCTAAACGTCTGCAAATCACCTCTGATCTGCTTTATTGACGATGATGTAACGCTGCACGGTGATATTTTCCCTACCTTGGAAAATACCTTAAGAAGCAAGGCGATGGGCATTTTGAGCATACGATCATACAAAGAAGATACAGAAGAGTTATTTAAGCCCCATCCAAATACGCCGCAATTGGATTATAATGGCATCCGCTATGCCCAGGTACAGGGAATGCTCGCTGCCGGATACCGGAATCTTTTTCTCGATATTGGTGGATTCAACCCCAGGAGGGGTTATTGGGGAGAGTGGACGGAACTGAACCTTCGGATGTGGCGTTCAGGCTTTCCGACCGGCTATTGTATGGATTGCGGATACTTACGGCACTGGCACGATGCACCCCAATCACCCACCCGCAATATGGAAGGAAGAGAAGCACATGTATTATGGGGATTGCTATGCACTGCCCTGGAGTATGATGCGGTGGAAATCAATGAAGATACCGAAACTTTCTGGCAGTTAATTGAAGAACGGTACTTGGCTTACTCCTTTGGTGAACATTTAAATGCCAAGCAATTGCTGAAAACTACCCTGGAGCTTATGCCGAGAATATCAAGCGAATGGGGTCAGATCATTGCTTTTAAAGCACAGGTAGCCCGGCATCCCTTTCATTTCAAACCATTCCACCGCTTTACTGCAGATGATATAAAAAAGGTATTACGATTTTCACAAAAGAATATCAGGCCTTATCATGCGGCCGCATGGGAATCCACGTTGGGAAAACCGTTTAAGCCCATTATAAACCGTCCGATAAAAAAAGTAGTCCAAAAAATCAAACGTTATTTTCATTTCCATTTATAATAACGTCATTCTTTATACATCCAAACATGCGGTACCCCGTCTTTTCCAATATATCCACGGAACATACCCGGCGTATTGAAAGGAAATGCAAAATCGCCCTGCCTATCCAAAGCAATCATGCCCCCATCGCCGCCCAACTCAGGTATTATATGAAAAATAACCGTGTCGGCAGCCGCTTTGAGACTCATGTTTTTATATTCCATCAGGTCGCTAACAGTTTTGGCAGCGAGCGTACGCATAAAAAATTCACCCCACCCCGTACACGAAATGGCACAGGTTTTATCATTGGCATAAGTGCCTGCACCGATGATGGGCGAATCGCCAATACGATCATATAATTTATCCGTCATACCACCGGTAGAAGTACCGGCAGCCAAATGTCCATAGTCATCTAATGCCACGCAGCCGACTGTACCAAACTTTTCATCTTCCGGACCGGCGCCGTAAATTATATTTCTTACCGGATCGTAATCATTCATGGCAGCGGTATCTCCATTATCCCTCTTTAGAGCGCGTTGCAATTGTTCCCACCGTTCTTTCGTAAAAAAGTAAGCAGGAGGCTCCATCGCACAGCCTTCTTTTCTCGCGAATTCTTCCGCACCCTGACAGGCAAGCAATACATGCGGCGATTTTTCCATCACGGCGCGTGCCGCATTGATAGGGTTTTTAATAGTAGAAACATCTGCTACAGCCCCGGCTTTCAAATTAGCGCCATTCATCATGGAAGCATCCATCTGATTTTTTCCGGTATGTGTAAAAACCGCCCCTTTACCTGCATTAAACAACGGAGAATCTTCCATCACGTTAATAGCGGCCTGCACGGCATCCACACTTGTTTTCCCGTCCTGCAAAGCTTTATATCCTGCGAGCAATGCCTGTGTGAGATTTTGTTGATAGGCTCTTTCTTTTTCCGGCGTCATGTATTTTTTTTCTATCACACCCGCACCCCCGTGGATGACAAGGATCGCCTTGCCACTGTGATTATTCTGTGCTTGTAACATATAAGGAAATGCAATAATTAAAGTAAGTAAAGCTAAAGTCTTCTGCATATCAAAAGGGTTTAAATCATCAATCAAAAGTCAATTCCCAATCAAAAAATCTGCAATCAAAAATCAAAAATCTGCAATCTGCAATTCCCAATCAAAAATCATCAATCTTTAATCAGTGTCGTTTAGGTAAGATTATATTCTAAAATAGCTATGGTTTGACAGGCTGCCAATGACATATTTCGTAAGTATTTGATAATCAGCAGTATTAAATATTAAACTTTTGTTCTTAAATTTTATTTCTTTAAACGTTCTTTTGGCTTAACCCAAAAGAACCAAAAAGTCAAGGCTCCATAAAAAATTGCTAAAAATTTAACCGGATGGCTAAAATGAAATAA
>SCQV01000330.1 GCA_004299085.1 Chitinophagaceae bacterium
GCATTTACATTAAAGCGGTCATAGCTCAATTCATCACTTACCCAAAGCAATAGCAATATGCTTACCGTAAGACTTACGGCAAGGCCTGTAATGTTGATGAAAGAATACATTTTATTGTTGTGCAAGCTGCGCCAGGTGGTTTTGAAATAATTCTTGAACATAAATAATCTTTGATGTATGATCTATGATGTTTGATATTTGATTTGATGATGTCTGATTTCAGATACCCATTCTTCATAATTTATCATCGTTATCATGGCTTTGCCCAAGTCCCCCTTCGGGGGATTCAGGGGGCCATTCTATAGGCCCCAACCTGACCTTCCCCAAAGGGGAAGGGATTTGAGACGTTTATTAAATAGTTTATTCTTCATATTTTATTCTCATTATTATGGCTTTGCCTATTCCCCCCTCCTCTGGAGGGGTGGGGGGAGGCTTATTTCAGCACCAACTCCTGCACATTCCCATAATTATCATAGCTGCTGGTAATCACTTTATCTCCGGGCTGCAATCCGCTTAGGACTTCAAAATAATCCGGGTTTTGCCGGCCAAGTTGAATGTTCACTTTATGTGCTGTTTTTCCATCGGGTGATAATTTGAAAATCCAATTGCCGCCGGTTTGCTCATAAAATCCACCACGTGGTAATAAGACAGCCTGCGTCTGATCGCTTAATGCCAGCAATATCTGTAGTGTTTGTCCGCGGCGCAATCCCTGCGGCGCTTTTCCCTGAAATTCCATGTCCACCTGAAAGCTGCCGTTGGTTACTTGTGTATAAACTTTCTTGATCTTTAAATTATAGGTAGAATCGGCGAAAGCAAAAGTGCCTGTTTGTCCGGGATAGATTCGAGAAATATAATGTTCATCTACATTTACACGTACCTTAAATCCATTCGGCTCATCTATCTGCCCGAGCTGATCGCCTTTATTGATGTTTTGTCCAATCTGAGATTCAAAAGAATTAAGCTCCCCCGTTACCGGAGAACGGATAATGAGGTCGCCCACTTTTTGTTTCATCAGCACCAAAGCCTGCTGAGCCGCTTTGTAAGATTGCTGTGCCTGCTCCGCCTGAATGGAATTAGTAAGTGAATCCTGCCGCACGCTCTGCTGCATCAGCTTCTTCTTTTGTACATAATAATTGTAATTGTTCACTGCCTGCTGATATTCCTGTGAGCCGATGGCTTTTTTCTCGAATAAATATTTATCTAAATTATAAACCCGGTCTGCTTCCTTTAAATTATTTTCCGCATCCGTCATCGAGTTCTGATTCGTGATATAATTCTGCTGAGCCGCATTGCGCGAAATCTGCATTTGTGTCAACAAGTTATAAACGCTTGTCTGCTGATTGACCAATTGCAATTCCAAATCGGTATTGGCCAACTTAATAATCGGCTGGCCTTTGGTCAGTGAAGTCCCGTCCTCTACATATTTTTCTTCCACGGTTCCTCCTTCCTGGGCAGTAAGATAAATGGTAGTCAGCGGAACTACCACGCCATTCACGGGAATAGATTCCTGAAACGGGCCTTTCGTAATAGGGCTTACTGTAATGCGGTCTAAATCCACATTTAACTTGGAACCGCCGCTGGTAAAATAAATACTGGCTAAGATCAGGATGAGGAGCGCAGCAATACCGGCAATCATCATAATCCGCTTTTTGGACCATTTCTTTTTAGGAATAATTCTGTCAACCACGTGGAAAGCTTTTAATAATGAGTTAAAATATTTTTAATAGTTGCATCAATATAGTGCCGGAATGGTACTGAATTGATTATCAGCATTTTAAATGTATTTGGTACAAATGAAATGTGCGGATTCGGACAAAAAGTGTCCGGTTTTGATACAGTTGGGAAAAGTTGGACATTGAGATTTCCATTTAATGACATCGTTGACTCCAAATTCAGCCATCAAATAAGGCTGAAAATGCATCTACAGTTAGCGTTTCTTCACTACAAAAATTAGCCAATAGAATAAAGCTCTTTATTGACCCACAAAACGTTCCTCCGGAACGCTGATTGTCAACCACCATTCTATTTTTTACCTACTATATGTTCCTCTGGAACATCTGTCGTTCCAGAGGAACGCATTATTGGTAATAGGTATAAATCAATATATGTAAATGTTCCTCCGGAACATTTCGTGACAAATTAGGAGTATTTAAACGCCCCTTTCTGTTAGTCTAATTTGTCTTTGTTTTATTACAAACATTCAAGAGATTTGCCTGCAGCCTCTCCTAAAATAAGCATCTGCTCTGAATCACCGCTCTCTACCCTAACAAGGTAGATTTCATCAAAAAAGTGTTACATTTGAGCAAATAATTGGTCATGAACATAGAAGCGCGCAAAATATCACTCCTAAAAGAAGTTCTAAATATTGATAATGAAAAAATCATCCGCGCTGTAGAGGAGTTATTGCATCGAAAGGAAACTGAAGCCTTTGAAGAAGATCTTAAGCCAATGTCAATGGCCCGGTACAAATCTGAAATTAAAGAAGCAATTAAGGATGAAAAAAATGGGAGACTTATTAAGGTCGAAGATTTAAAAAAGCAGATTCAGGGATGGGATTAGAGCTCTTTTGGTCGGAATTTGCCAAATCCAAATTGGCAACGATTTATCAATATTACAAGTTAAAAGCAGGTAAAAAGGTAGCACTAAAGATTATTAGTGGGATTGTTGATCGAACAAATGACTTGAATAAAAATCCTGAAATTGGTAGAGTCGAAGATGCTTTAGATGATGAAGAACGTAAGCTTCGTTATTTGGTCCACTCCAATTACAAGATAATTTAT
>SCQV01000331.1 GCA_004299085.1 Chitinophagaceae bacterium
TTCACTTTAGAATAAGGCTCTTTATTGACCCACAAAACGTCCGCTTTAGGCGGACGTTGATTGTCAACCACCATGCTATTTTTTACCTACGATATATTCCGATGGAACAACTGTCGTCCGCCTCTGGCGGACACATGATTGGTAATAGGTATAAACCAATATAGGTAAATGTTCCCCCGGAACATTTCTTGGCAAATTGGGGATATTTAAACGCCTCCTGTTAAACTTTTTTGAATACGGCCTGTTACAAGGCGAAAGATGATAAAATGAGGACAGAAAAAATATCATTTTCACGTACTTCTAAAGAATAATCCCGCACAAAATGCATATAGAGCTTATATCCACCATTACCTGTCCGGTATGCCGGCATCAGAAAGAAGAAATAATGCCGGTTGACGCGTGTCAGCATTTTTATCAATGCGAGCAATGCAAATCAATTCTAAAACCACTGCCCGGCGATTGTTGTGTATTCTGCAGCTATGGAACTGTAAAATGTCCTTCCAAACAAAATACGCCTGACCTGACATGATCTGAAATTCGCTTTATGTTACTTAATACTTATTTTCCTCACTTCAAGCAGGTTTATACAGGCATATCCTACTTTAGTCGTAAGAATTACTAATACCTTACAAATTTTTTTAAAAAATATTTTTCAGTGAGTATCACTGTATTTTTGTTCTCAAATAAGCCTTCATGGAGAATAAAGACCGGCAGTTTAAGGATTGGGTAGAGCAGTATTCGGATGACCTTTTCCGGTGGGCGTATTATAAAGTATCTTCCAAAGAAGCCGCTGAAGATTTAGTACAAGAAACGTTTATGGCGGCCTACCGGTCCTGGGACAAATTTAATCATGATAGTTCTCCTAAAACATGGCTGCATGGTATTTTGAAAAACAAGCTGATGGATTATTTCCGAAAGAAAGCCCGTGATATTGTCATTTCGGAAAGTATGTTTGATGAGCATGATGCAGATTCTTTTTTTGATGCCTTTTTTGATGAAAATGGGACCTGGAAAAAAGAAGCCAGCCCCCAATCATGGGAAACAGAAGGAGAACTTTTAGACAATACCGATTTCAGAAATGTACTATTCGATTGTTTAAAAAAGCTCCCACCTGCATGGTACCATGTAGTTAACCTCAAATATTTAGAAGAGAAAAACAGCAATGACATTTGTCAGGAAGTTAACATTTCACCGACTAACTTTTGGCAGATATTGTACAGGGCCAGATTACAACTGAGGGCATGTGTGGAAAATAACTGGTTTAAAAAATAGCTGATATGAAAAAACTCATGAACTTCATAATGTTGTCTTGCAAAAAAGCAAGCGGGCTAATAGTAAAACGGGAAAGTTTTGATCTAAGCCCGGTCGAAAAGATGAGGTTATATTTCCATTTAATGATGTGTGATGCATGCTCCGCTTTTTCAAAACAAAGTAAAATGATTCAACAGGTAATGGAAAAAGAATACAATAATCCCGAAGCGGCGCCGGCAACTAAAGATATACCGGAAAACTTAAAAGAAAAGATTCTTTCTAATCTCCGGTAATCCTATATTCCAATTTGTGCAGAGCGATAATTCCTTTGCAGGAAAGAAAGGTATATACCCTGAAAACTTTCCGCTTATCAGACCATAGAGCCAAATAACATGAAACATTTATCCTGGGGTAGCTTTGGCACATTTTTGGGATAATGTTTCTGAAGCAAAACGAAAATATTATGAAAAAGATATTGATTTGCAGCCTCCTAATGGCAGGCATAGCCCTCTTGGGTGTCCAATCTTCTTCTGCACAGGTAAGCGTGCGTATCAGTAACGGATATCCGGCTCATAGAAACTACCCGGTATATCAGGGATATGGATATAGGGGAAATCTCCCTCCGGGCCAGGCAAAAAAATTATATGGGATGAAGTCTGCCAGGTATTTCGCCCATGAACGAGGCAGGGAGAAGTTTTACGGACATAGAAGAGATGATCGTCATTATTATAACGGCGATGACGACGACCAGGGCTATGGATATGACCGTCATCGCGATGATGATCAGGGTGATGAATATTACCGTGTTCCCCGCCGCAGGGTATATGTCGTTCCGGTAGTCCAGCCCGGCGTAGTCATTAATGCTCACGTTTGGATACCCTAATACCCCAGAATTTTCAGCATGCTTTGCCAACTTTGCTCTTTGGCATAAACCCAGTCTTTGAGCTGACCATTCTTGTCGTAACCGATGACAATATGTTTGGGCGCCGGAATCAGGCAATGCTTAATGCCGCCATAGCCACTCAACTGATCCTGGTATGCGCCGGTATGAAAAAACCCTACATACAGCGGTTCTTTTCCTTTGAGCTTCGGCAGGAAAACCTGATTGATATGTTCTTCTGAAGTATAAAAATCATGGCTATCACAGGTAAGTCCGCCAAGATTGACCTGCTGGTATTCCGTATCCCATTTATTGATCGGCAGCATCAGGAATTTTTCACCGATTCCCCACGTATCCGGCAGCGTGGTAATGAAAGAACTGTCAATCATATACCAAGCCTCCCGATCGTTTTGCAACTTCTCACCCAGCACACTATAAATCAGCGCAGCGCTCTCCCCCACCGTATAAGAACCAAATTCCGTAAAAATATTCGGAACAGGAACCCGGCTTTTCCTGCAGGAATTTTTAATCGTTTTCACAATTTCATCCACCATGTATTTATAGTCATAATCGAAACCGAGGGAATGTTTTATGGGAAATCCTCCACCAATATTAATACTGTCTAACTCGGGACAAATCTTTTTCAACTGGCAATAAATATTGACCACTTTATTCAGCTCGCTCCAATAATAAACATCATCCTTGATGCCCTTATTCAGAAAAAAATGCAGCATTTTAAGCTGAAAACGGCTGCTTCCTTTAAATTTATCCACATAAAACTCAAGGATATCGCGGGAACGAATGCCCAATCTGGAGGTATAAAAATCGAAGGAAGGTTCTTCTTCAGCCGCTATGCGGATTCCCAGCCTTATCGGAGCCTTTATTTTTATCATTTTCCGGTAATCTTCTATTTCGGCTTTATTGTCAAGAATAGGAATCATATTGTTAAAGCCGCTGTTGATCATCCTGGAAATAGCGCGTGTATAGGATTTTGTTTTAAATCCATTACATATAATAAAGGTATCTTTTGTAATCTTCTTTCGCTCGTATAGCTTTTTTATAATCTCAATATCATAAGCATACGAAGTCTCCAGATGAATGCCATGCTTCAAAGCCTCATCCAGAATAAAAGAGAAGTGGGAACTTTTGGTGCAATAACAATAGAAATATTTCCCTTCATAACGATGCTTGCGCATGGATTCTTTAAACCACGCCTTTGCATTATCTATCTGCTGACCGATTTTAGGCAAATAGGTCAGCTTAAAAGGCGTGCCGTATTTATCAATAAGGGCCTTCAGGTCAATATCATTAAAACGGAGGTAATTATCCTGTACCTCAAATCCTTTCTGGGGAAATTCAAAAGTTTGACTGACAAGGTCAGTATAGGTGTTGTTCATCTAACGAACGTAGTGAATTGGGTTAAATAAAATAAAAACTACTCATTACAAAAAGCACACCGGAAAAAATTAAGTTGCAAAACTAATCATTTGCAGAAAAATAAGGCAAAAAAATTCCCACAGCGATAATCAGCTTTTTACTTTAATTGATCCGTCAACCATTCCTTTTCACTCCCAATAATTCTACAGATCTTTTGCCCTCACAAAATATTAAATCCAAAATACTCAATCCCGGCAAAAAACCGGTACGGTATTCAAACACCTGATGATATTCCTGGAAACCGGCAGATGGATTATCAATAACCAGACGGGGTACAATGCTGTTTCTGAAATCTTTGGCTTCAGCATCCGGATAAGTCCTAAAATATTCTTCGGTCCACGAAATCTTCCACGAAAGGTTTAGCCATTTATTTATCATGGTAAATGCTTCCAGATTCCAATCTTTCAGATATTCAAATTTTTTATCATATAGTGACCGAAGTTCCTCTTCATAAAATTCAAACCAGGGCGAACGCCTGTAAGCGGAAGTCAAAGTTCTCCAATGAAGCAATTGCCACCTGTCCCGGTTACAAATTTTCAAATCCTTCAAAGGCATCTTTTCCTTCCGGGCATGAAGGAGAGGAACACTTAAAAGTATCCTTCCATTGGCTCCGGCAACATAATACCGGTTGGAGTAGGAGCCTTTTCTAAGGTGTTCATATTGCTCGAATCTTAAATGTTGATACGGTACTAATAATTTATAGTAATCAATACATGGAATACACTGTAAATCAACTAATAGTATTTTTGTATTATCAAAAACTGTCATTATTGCAAACTTTTTAGAAATTAGGGTTAAAAGATGATTTTAACCGTTAAATAAGCTAAATCATAACTATATATAAATAATTATAATAATTTGGTTATCAAATTAATAATAGATTTATTTTTAACTAAATACATTAGCTTTGAATAAAATGTAAAGTAGATTAAATATTTTTCAAAAATACTAACAAAGTTAGTATATAAAAATTCGTTTAAGTGATCGTTTTTCACGAAAAAACAGATATGGATTTATATAATATATTTCCCCGTAAACTTTTTAGGAAGTGGAACCAAATTTGCAAGTGAAGAGAAAATTTAAAAGAAGCCTGCATTTATTTATGAGAAGAAAATTCCGA
Organism: Chitinophagaceae bacterium; assembly: GCA_004299085.1. Classification (GTDB taxonomy): domain Bacteria; phylum Bacteroidota; class Bacteroidia; order Chitinophagales; family Chitinophagaceae; genus FW021-bin31. The sequence continues at coordinate 4,689 of SCQV01000331.1, forward strand.
AACAGCTTATACCCTATTTTCCTTTGGGGGATTTTATTCACCTCCTGCAACCAACCCCAACCCGTCAGGTTTGCCGGGTACCGTAATATTCATTTCAGCAATCAGGGATTTTCAACGGGCGTTATTCAAATGGATGCAGCGTTTTATAATCCGAATTCTTATCCGATGAAAATAAAAGACGCCCATCTGAATGTTTTCATCAATCATCTGCCGTTTGGAGAAATCACCCAGGACTCCCTTCGGCTGATGCCGGCAAAAGACACTTTTTTTATGCCGGTCAGCGTCAAGATCAATTTGATTGATTTCATTCAAAAAGCCGCCAGTCTTTCCGGGAGTGATTCTATCCTGCTGGAGGCAAACGGGAGTTGTAAAATTGGGAAAGCCGGTGTCTTTATCAAAATGCCCTTACATTATAAATCCAAAGAAGTGCTGAACATTTTCTGAGGGAATGAGTAGCGGTATTGATCGCAGTTGGCTTTAACAGGCTGATAAAAATAAGCAATCAGATTGAATAGTCTTTAGCCAAAAGATAATCGGGATAAAATAATGGGAGTTCGAATATTAATTATATGGTTATCAATTAGTTATATAAAAATATGCCTGCCTGCATCCTGAAATAGCCTGAAGGGTTGGAGCGTGGATAGAGGGGGGCTGCTCCGTGGCTCAAGTATGGATTAAGCATGGATAAAGCGTATTAAAAGCGCACTAAAGGCATCAATGAGTCGGATTTATCCGCAGGGCTAAGGGGGAGATATACATCGCTGAAAGCCCTTATTTCATTTTATAGGGGGGGCTACTCCATGGGTAAAGCATAGATCAAGTATGGATTAAGCATGGATAAAGCGTATTAAAAGCGCACTAAGTGTACCAATGAGTGGGATTTATCCGCAGGGTTAAAGGGAGAGATATGTATCACTGAAAGTCCTTATTTCATTTGAAGGGGGGCTACTCCATAGGTAAAAAGCATAGATCAAGTATGGATTAAGCATAGATAAAGCGTATTAAAAGCGCACTAAGTGTACCAATGAGTCAGATTTATCCGCAAGGTTAAGGGAGAGATATGTATCGCTGAAAGCCCTTATTTCATTTGATAGGATCAGGAATTCTGCAATTCATAATAAAGCTTTCTACCATTTCAGAAAATACCGGTACGCTTCCTGTTCGTAAGCCTGATCAATACGTTTCAGCCGGGCAATTGAATCTTTATCCTGTAAATCCGTTAGCAAGAACTCAGGGAATTGATCCTGTAAAGAAACATATCCTCCGGGAGTTACAAACCCTGCTCCCGTTAAATAATTAATCGCCGCAAACTGGGGAACATGCGGGTTAAAAATATCTTTACTCCAGGGAAATGCCTTATAGGACAAATGCATCTGGGCCAGTAAAGTAGCGGCAATATCCAATTGAGAAACAACCCGGCTAATCACTCTGCCCCGCCATGCCGGCTTAATCACATCCCCATAAAACAGCATCGGAATCTTGTTTCGGGCAGCGCTTTGCGAAGGTCTGCCATATTGAGAATCATGGCTGTGATCGGGCACAAAAATAAATAAGGTATTCTTAAACCAGGGCTTATTTTCCACATTCTTGAAAAAAAGATGCAGGCTGGAATCAGAATAATGCAAAGTATTCATATAATCCCTCTGCTCCCCACCATAAGTAATATATTTTGGAACAGGAATATCATAAGGAGGGTGTGTACTTAAAGTGTACCAGCAATAAAAAAAAGGTTGTTTTGCCTCATTAACCAGTTCAGCGGCATAATGAGCCATAATTCCATCAGGAATGCCCAATGCCCCCCGATGAAGTGAAAGAGGAAAACTGCGGCCGGATTTGACTACATTAAATTTCTTATTGAAAACATAACTCCTGATATTGCCGAAGTCCAGCATTCCTCCATAAATAAAACCACTGTTATAGCCTGCGGAATCCAGTATTTCGTTCACAGACGGCAGATGAATCGTTTTTTGAGGCTCCGTAAGTACGGAAACATCGCCTGTTGTGGGAAAAGCGCTTAATATTCCCGGAATTCCTTCATCTGAAACAAAACCGGTGGCATAACAATTATCAAAATAAATTCCTTGTTTAGAAAGGCTATCGAAAAATGGAGCGATAGGAGGATGAACCGGGGCAGATATGGCATCATACGACACGTTTTCAAGGATAAAAACTACAATATTGGGTCTTGTTGTGGTCAGCACCGAAACGGTTGTATCCCTATTGTAGCTATACAGGCTATCCACAATCTGTCTGGCTTCCGCCGGCGGCATCCAATGGTATGGGTTTTGGTTTGCATCCAGGGCTTCCTGGGTGATATCATGAATCAAAAACCATGACGGGTTTACAGCCGCAGCATTCAGCACCGCATGGGGAGAATAATAAGCAATGCTAAGGCTGATGGGAAACCTTTGCCATCCGCCGCGAATGCCGGTAAAAATGATGAATCCCATCACCGGAAATGCAACGATACCTGGAAATAATCTTTTTCCAAAGGAAGGCGAAGGCTTAAAAGAACGGATATGAACAATCCGGTTATAAGAAAAGGTAAAAAGCAATCCCAGGACGATTGTTAGGCTGAAGAATAAGAGAGTCAATCCAAGCGGTGAGCTTCTGAACGGTTCCGTGAAATGAGAAAAATGAGCCAATGCTTTCCAGCTTAGCTTAGTATGCCACTGCGTATATAAAGCGGCATCACCATAAGCGACAGCACACTGCATAAAAATGATAATAACAACCAATGCCTGTAAGATTTTCAGCCAGCATTTTCTGCCCCATAAATACCCTGTCCACAATACAATAAACGGCAAGGCCATACTGTAGCAAGCCGAAGAAATATCCAGTGGAATAGCGTAATAAAAACTTTGTATAAGAGCCGAAAAGCTTTTCCCACTCAATTCATGAAACTGGAATATCAGGAAAGCGATTCTATTAATAGCAAAAAAGACTATCCAAAAAATGAATAGTTTTATAAGATAGCGGCAAACCTTGTACATATTTAAGCGATGATTTTATAGATGACTGGAAATGGACAGCAGTTATTTTACAAAGGGAGGCATATATCCCCGGGCGTCTGGTGGCTTTGCGTTTGGGCGGGCAGTCTAGTACTATCGTCCAATAGAAGCCGACACGCTAAAATTAGTAAAAAATGTTCAATCGAAGACGTTTACCCAGCCCGATGCAACAGCCTCTTGTTGTGCGGTCGCCTTATTCAATAATGGTTAGTTTGTCTATGCGTTCAAAATGTTTCTTGTTAAGTGTTGCAATTGGAAGTTTATGAGTTAGAGCGGTTGATCAATAAATAAATCCGCAATGGCAATTTGCTTTCTTTTCTTTTTGAGTGCAGCATTAGCATTTACAGCGGTATCTACACAATTTTCGTCAAACGGAATAACTGGGATAGTTTCAAGAATACGGTTCCAAAAGGAAAGTTGGTTTTTAGCCGCTCCTGAATAAATTTCATATTTTGTAATAGCAGAAATAGCAAATTGATAGCCCTGTCGAATTAAAGAAATCCACGCAGCATTATTTTTATCAGTTTTGCGATAGTAGTCAATGAGAATAGAAGTGTCAAGCAAAACTATATTGTCCGCCATTGGTTTATTGAGTTTCGATTGTTTGCAATTGTTTCTAATTGTTTTTTAGTCGCAACCGGCCCTTTTAAAAGTAGTTCTTCAAGGTGAGATGCTGATTTTTCAGTTGCTTTTTCTCTCTCAATTTCAGCCAAAAGTTGATTTAACCGCCTTTTGGGTAGCATCTTTACAATTTTTACCAATTGTTCGAATCCTATGTTCACTTGTACTTCCATGATTACAAAGATTACAAATTTACGGATATTTCTTAGATTATACGTGTTTCGGAACTCTTCTTATTATAGCTTTAACATTTTGACAGCACCCTGGCCAACGACCACAAAAACAATTATTCCTATTATCAAATCCGGATATCTTGAACTTGTCAGGAAGACAAGAACGCCTGCCAAAATCACTCCGCTATTTACGATGACATCATTTGAAGTACAAATCGAACTTGCCCGAATATGTGCTTCTTTATTTTTACTTTTCTGTAATAGATATAAACAAGTTCCATTCGCTATTAATGCCAATATCGAAATAAAAATCATGGTCTGGTAATAAGGTATAGGCCCGTGGCCTACGAAACGTCTGATCACCTCAATAGAACCGAATGCTGCAAGCGCCAGTTGAAAATAACCCGCCACTTTGGCTATATTTTTTTTGGTGCTGATGGCCCTGCCGACCGCCCAAAGAGCAAGCCCGTAAATGATACTGTCGGCAAGCATATCTAAGCTATCCGCTACAAGCCCCATGGAGCTTGCTATAAAACCTGCAGTAAGTTCCACTATAAAGAATAAAAGGTTAATAGTTAACACCTGCATCAGCAATTTCCTTTCCCTGCTCTTGTTGTCAATTATATTAAAATTATTGACCTCTGTGCTGTTAATCACGGAAGCATCAAATTGTAAGCTGTTAATTCGCTGAATAATTACATCAGGATTACCGCTATGGTAAACAATCAACTGGCGATGGGGAATGTCAAAATCCAATCCCTGAATAATGGCCAATCCATCCAATTTCATCCTTATCATTTGCTCTTCAGCGGAGCAATCCATTTTCGATATCTGAAAGGTCGTTTGTTGCATCTCATTTAATGGGTGTCAGATAAAAAGTCATTCCGTACTACCAAAAGCCAGTTACCATGCCCCTTTATGTTCAGGTGCAAATTTAATGACTGGAAGACTTATTAAGAAGAATAAAGCTATCGCAGCATATACCCAAGCCATAGCTATCCCCGGATCATCCTTTTCCGAAATAATGGCTGTTGCAATACCAATGGTCACAATATCTCCCAGTTGAAAACATTGAGACCGGAGCGCAGCGAGTGTGGCAGATGCTTCAGGCACCAGATTTAATCCTGCGTTGCGCGCCGGTGGGTCTATGGCCCCGGTGCCAATCCCGATTAAAAAGGAAGAACCCGTCATCCACCAAAAAGGAGAAAAGTTAAAATAAGGTGGAAGGGCCATGAGCGCTATTCCGACCATGATAATCGAGCACCCAATGAATAAGGGGGTTCGATACCCTGTCCTTCTCAGGAATACAGTCATCAATGTCGAAAAAATAACAGAGGCGGCACCCTGGGCAATAAGCAAAACGGATGCATTTAACGCACTAAGGCCATATCGCTTAGCCACATATAAAGGCACGAGGGAGAGTACCCCCGAAGTAATTCCCCCATAAGTCAGATTAATCAGATTGACAGTGCCAAACCCTTTTCCATAAGCAAAAAGCGGTTTGATAAACGGATGATGTGTGCGATTGATATGGCGAAAGAAAGCGGTTATTCCAATCAGGCCGGCCAAAAGCAAACTGATAAATGTTACAGATAAAACTTTTGTATGTTTATAGCTGAGGAAGGTGGCTGCAAACATACTGGAAAGGATTCCCAAACCAAGCCAGAATAAACCCATTAAATCAAATGCAGGCTTCAGCCGGTGTTTGGGAGCTACATCCTTTGGGATAAAATATAGAGACAAAATGATGACCCCTAATCCTATGGGGACATTCACAAAGAAAATCCCCCGCCAGGACCAATAGGTTACAAACAGACCGCCAAAAATAGGCCCTATCATCACCCCAATCGGGAAGATACTTCCAAATAAGCCTACCGCACGATCCCTTGCACTTCCGAAATGATTAACGATGATAGCGGTTACCGATGGAGTTATTCCGGCGGCGCCTAAAGCCTGAATAACACGTAAAGGGATGAGCAGGTAAATGCTATTCACTAAACCACAACAAAATGAACTGACGGTAAACGTTGCAATTGATACTAAATAAATATTACGGTGCCCAAAACGATCGCTCAGCTTTGCACTTAGAGGCAACATCAACGCAAACCCAAAGGAGTAAGCGGTAATGGTCCAGCCAATCCAGCTTACCGTAGTGTGCAATTCTTTTTGTAAGGTTTCCAAAGCAGTGGCTACAATGGTCGTATCAACCGTAGTCATTAACAGGGATAAGGAGGTGATGGCAAACACTACTCCTCTATTGATATGAGGCTCTTTTCCTAAGCTCTTGAAGTCTGTGTTCTTAAGAGATATTTTCTTCTCTTTTTCTTTATGGGTTTTACCTTCCGTCCTACCTAAAAATAACAAGTCGCAAAATTTTTACAAAGGTGCATTAACTTTAACCAAAAAAGCATTTTGATTCCTTATTTTAAAAGATCCTTTAACTTCCGTAAATTCTGACGAGTATCAAAAACGGTAATGATTTGTATTGATTCTTTTGTATTTCTGTAAAAGATTACATTCTGTTTGGTGAGAACATATTTCCCGATATTCTTCCGTTTATTATAATAGCCGAATATTCTCGGATTAACGGAAATAATAAGGTAAAACGTATCCAGACTTTCTATAAACTCATCTACAACTTTTTGTCCCCCAATTCTCTGATAAGTATGCAATAATATGATAGATGTCGTCTTTGGCTTGTGGAGATATAAGAATTGGTTTAGAGGTTTTATTTTTTTCGGCCATAGCTTTCTTTTACTTCTGCCAGAAAGTCCCTAAAATCAATTCCTTCCCCATTATTTAACTGCCCAGTTCCCTTCCTGATCTTTTGCTCAATAATGGTATTCATTGGTGATAGGCTATTATATTTTTGTTGCCTGCTCAATCCTTTTAGGACAAGATATGCCGAACGCAGATACTGCTCATCCATATTTTCAATACTTTTCTCAATTTGCTTTTTCAACTGAATAGCTGTTGGCATTTTTTCATCTTTTTATAAAGTTACATCATTTTCTCAGAATGATTGTCATTTCAAAGTTTTTCTCTTGTACCTCAGAAAGGAAGCACTTAAAGCTGCAAGACCGGCGACAATGGCCCCCACAAATCCGGTGATAACAGCCATTAAAACAGGTGTTTTTTCCTGTAAAAACAGTTCCGACATCCGGTTTCCTAAAATATGGTCATTAGCCATATCTCTGAAGAAAGCCAGGCTAAACCAAAGTACAAACAAGGAAATAAAGGCCGTGAAAAATGCGGCAACCGGTTTTTGATGAATTATCAGCGCTATGACAAACGCCACCACCGCAAGGCTCCACCACGGATAATAAAGTCCCGCTATATAACTCAGTATTCCTGTCAGTAGAAAAGCAATAATTGGTTTCATCCGCTTATTTTTTATTTACAAAAATGATTTTATATCTCACATTAGAACTCGTGCTGTCATTGGGTGAAAAAAAGTTCAGCTTGTAATATTTCCCAGCCACCCAATCATTCACGAAATTATCATAATACCGGCTGCCCGGATTACCGCTTTGCCCGCCGGGATAAACGCCGTAAGCCACAATAGGATTGCTTAACTGAACTATCATCCGCCACGAAGGTCCGTGGTCTTTCTTGATAGCGCTGACAGTATAGCTGTCACCGCCCGTAAAAAGATGTCTCCGGCTGAAAGCGGGAATTCTGGCTAAATGCATAATATCCGTTCCGCGATAAATGCCCCAGTTTAATTTCCCCGTTGAATCTAATTTCTGCACCGCATTCATTGCTTTTATAAATGACTCATGCACTCGAGTGCTTAGATTTTCTCCCTGCACAGCAGAACCTGAGCTCACTAAAGGCATAGTGGTATCTCTCAGCAGCCATTCAATAGTCGTATTGTCGGTGGGGCGCGGCATGGGCAAATGCTGAGAATCATTCAACACATTGTTCCAGACATTGGCATACAGGCTATCCCACCATGAATAAAATAAAAGCGGGTTCATAGTGTAGGGCAGCACTTCTTTGTCCCAGTTGCGTAAACTATCCAGGTATTGATGGGATGTGCTGTTCAAATCAGAGGTATCGAGATGTCGCAACATGAAGGGCAATGCATCTGCGGCAAATCCGTCATAATAATCATTTTGAAGATTCATCATATCCTGAATAGTCAGATCATGATTGCTTTCCAACACATTATAAATCCTTCGCGCACGGAATTGAATAAACTCGCCATGATAAAAGTAAGGATAGGTAGTATCGGTAGGATTTTGATTGGCAGAATATAAAAAGTTCTGTTCAGGATCAAGAATGTGCGGGTTTTCCAGAAAAGGAATGGAATTATGCCAAAGATAAGTACTGTCATCTCCCGGAAGAATAAACTTCCCAAAATCTTTGCTCCTTCTGACGGGGAATTTGCCTTGTTGCCAGATAGCAATGTTTCCGGAAATATCTGCGTAAGCAAAATTTTGCGCCGGACACTGGAAATATTTTAAAGCATTTTTGTAATCATCAAAATTACGGGCATGATTCAACAAATATATCGTCTTTAATTCATTAGAGGAATCTGCGGCAGCCCAATGCAAAGCAAGATATTGATTGCTACTGATGGTATCGGGAAAAGAAGGGTCATATATGACGGGACCAAAAACAGTATAAGCCACGGTATCGTAAAAAGTCCTGTGGCCCCGGATCTCTATCTTCTCAATTTTAATAGTGGAATTCTTCCATGCGCTGTCATACCAATATTGCTTCATAGAAGGATTTTTAAAACGAATAGCATAGTAGTCGCTTACATCCCGTTGCGCGTTGGTAAGTCCCCAGGCAATATGATTATTAAATCCGATGATAACTCCAGGTGCACCTGGTAAAGAAGCGCCATATACATCCATATCCGGCGTATGTATCTGCACTTCATACCATAAAGAAGGCAGGTTTAATCCAAGATGCGGATCGTTGCAAAGAATAGGCGCTCCGGATTTTGTTTTCTTCCCATTCACCACCCAGTTATTGCTGCCATTGTCTATATCCCGTTTATACCCACGGAAATGAATGGGATCATTCACCGCTACTTTTAAGCTGTCCGACGCAAGAGACGGTTGTTTTTGGGACGGCTGGTAAAACGGCGTTCCTTTCGGAATAATAGGATAAAGGCTGTCCGGATAATCGGGAAACATTTTATTGAACTGTGAAAGGTTTAGGAATTTTAACGCGTTGGTATTTTCCAGATCACTTGTTCCTCCGGTCAGCATATCTGCCATATATTTCAGCAGCAAAGCACTTTTCAGGTTTGTCCATTTAGCAGGCTTATAATTCAGTAATTTATATTCAAGCGGCAGCTTTTTATAATCCAAGGTAGAAATAAAAGCATTTACCCCTGCCGTATAAGCGTCCAGCATCGCCTTGGTCGCAGAATCAGCTTCCATATCGGCAAGAGAATTTTCAGCATCCGTTACCATGCCTTTCCGGCGCTGCAGGCGGTCATATTGCAAGGTTTTTTCTCCTATCACTTCGGATAAATTACCCCCCGCCGCACGCACCTGTAATTCCATTTGCCAAAGGCGGAATCTGGCTGTAATATATCCTTGCACGTAATACGCATCTCTGTCGTTCTGTGCAAAAATGTGTGGAACCATCCGTTCATCAAACCAGACACTGACAGGATGCTCCACCCCTTTTACTGCCAGCTTGCCGGCATAATTTTTATTTACGGGAGTAGCATTTTCCCAAAAGCCCAATTGTGGACTAAAGAACTTGCCAATTGGAGGTATCTGCCCCCACCGGTTGGACAATAAAATAATTAAAATGATAGTGATGATAAGTGTTATGATAAATCCTTTGAATCGCATAGCCGGTTATTTATTGGTGGGAAAATGTATAAAAAAAACCTGCAATCACAAAAGGGCATCTCTAAAAACCACCTTTGCTTTGTGTCCTTTGTGCATTCTTTGTGAGCTTTGTGGTAAAAAGATATCAAAAAATAAGGTTTTTAGAGATGCCCAGAAATATAAAATAAGCGCTCTTATTTTCCGGCGCTTATCACCATTGCTATTTAAAATTACTGTAAAAAGATTTTTTGCAAAAGAAGTGCCCGGCCTTAATAATTCTGAAGGCAAACTATCAGCTTTTGTATTTCTTCAAAAGCGTTGAAAGCATGCAAAGTTATACGTAGCCGCTCTTTCCCTTTGGGGACCGAAGGCGACAATATCGCTTTCACATCCAGCCCTTTTCGCTGGAGATTAGTGGCTAATGTCAGCGCTTCTTCGTTGCCCGGCATCATCACTATTTGAATCGGAGTAGTGGAAGGTAATTTTTCAAAGGGGAGATTGGTCCTTTGAAAATGGGAAATCAGTTGTTGCAAATGTTTCCTTTCTTCTTTCATTTTCGGAAAATAATCATACGCAACGGAGATGGCTGCCACATCGGCGGGCGGTAAAGCGGTGGTATATATCAGCGTACGGGCGTAATTGATTAAAAACTGCTTCAATGTTTTAGATCCCAAAACGGCCGCGCCATGAACGCCTACCGCTTTTCCAAAAGTGTGAATACGGGCAAAACAATCTTTTTCCACCCCCAACTGCTGCACCAGCCCTTCTCCTTTTTCTCCTATTACCCCGGTTGCATGCGCCTCATCTATAATCAATTTAGCTTCATAACGATTGCACAGAGCAATCATATCTCCCAAAGGAGCTTCATCACCATCCATCGAATAAACACTTTCCACTACAACAAAACTTCTGCGCTTCAGGCGTTTTAATTTTTCTTCCAGATTCCTCATATCATTATGGAGAAAAGAATAGGCTGTCGCAAGCGATAACCGGATGCCATCACGAAGAGAAGCATGTATCAGGTTATCATAGACAATCGCATCGCCTCTGCCGGCGATAGCGCTGATCAGGCCGAGGTTGGCATCATAGCCTGAATTAAAAATAAGCGCTTCTTCCGCACGATGAAACCTGGCTATTTTACTCTCCGTCTTTTCAAATAGCGGATGGTTGCCCGAAATAAGCCTGGAGCCTGTGCCGCCATGAGCGTATAGGTTATGCGATATCTCCTGATTAATCTGTTTTTGTAACGATTTATTTCTGGCAAGACCGAGATAATCATTAGAACAAAAATCAATCCGGTCGTTTTGCTTTTTAAGAGAACGCAGAGCCAGATCCTGCTCACGTACTTCTAATTTTTCGAGTAAAAAGGTTTCATCTTGCATTCGACAAAACTATTAAATTTTTATTTACTTTCGCACGCTTAACATTTTTTAAACATAGTATTCCATGAAAGGTAAAGATTCCATACTTGGGCTAAAACTACCAACCGACCCCAGATGGGTGGATCTGGCTGCCCTCTCTCTGGAATATATACTGACTGACCATGCCTGGTGCGAGCAAAAAGCCGCCACTTCCTGCATATCGCTCATACAGCGCTATCCTGATTTAGAAAGGTTAGTGCATGAATTAGCGCCGGTTGTAACGGAAGAATGGGGGCACTTTCGAATGGTGCTGACGGAACTGGCCAAACGTAATTTAAAGCTTGGCAAGCAAAGGAAAGATGAATATGTAAACGAACTGTTAAAATATGAAATAAAAGGTGACAGCAAGGAAAACAGGCTGTTAGACCAACTGCTGATTTGCGCATTAATTGAAGCGAGAAGTTGTGAGCGTTTCCGGCTATTAAGCGAAGGATTACCTGATCCCTATCTGCAAAATTTCTATCGCCGCTTTATGGAAAGCGAAGCCGGGCATTATACCCTTTTCATTTCTTTAGCCAATGAATATCTTCCCAAAGAAAAAGTAAAGAAACGCTGGAATGAATGGCTTATAACAGAAGCAGCCATCCTGCAAAGTCTTACCTTAAGAGGTGACAGGATGCATTAAATCTTGTTTCCATATTCCAATGTTCCATGTTCCAATAATTCCGGAACAATTCTGAAACAACCCTGAAACCATCCTGAAACCATCCTGGAACAAACCTGAAACCACTCTGGAACAAACCTGAAACCATTCTGAAACAACCCTGAAACAATCCTGAAACAAACTCCCGCTACTGAACCGCACTATAATTCTCGTTGATAAACGCTTTCACATTCTTATGCAATTGCGCCAAAGATGGCACATTCACATACACCATGTGTCCTGATTCATAAAAGGCATAATGAATATTCTTATCTAATGATCTGGGAATAGCTAAATGTTGCAATTCATAAATCCCTTCATAAAATGGCGTAGCCAAATCAAAATAACCGGTATTCAGCATCACCTGCAGCTTAGGATTAGTCTTCATGGCATTAGCCAGGTCGGGCATTACATTCACCTGCATACCACCGCGATGTTTCCAATCCCAACTCATTCTGCCATACACGCTGGGACGATATACCATATTCTTGCCATATTTTAAATCCTTCCTTACATATTCATTAAATAACGCTATATAAGCTCCACTGATAGCAGAAGATTGCGGGTCATAATAAGAACGTTGTGCAAGCGGATCAAGTACCGGTCCGGAAAAACGCGTATCCAACCTGCCGGTGACTTCTTCCTGCTTGCCTAAAAGATTCTGTTCAAATTCGCCGCCGTCAATTCTCAGATTAGCCTTCTTAATATAAGCAACAGGCAATCCGGTATATTGATGTAATTGCGCTGCAATCTGATTGAATGTGTTGCTGTCAAGTGTTGAACCCTGGGATAACGCATGCGCATATTCTCCCATCGCGAACTTTTCCACCTTGTCAAGGAAAGCCGTCAGGTCTGTAACCTGTTCCGGTAATTTATGATGATACCATGCGGTAGCTGCATAAGTTGGCAATGCCAACTCATAAGGGCGTTCATCACCCGGATTGCCGGAAGGGCCATCAATAGAATTTCCAAAATCCAATATCTGTGACAGGAGCACTACTCCATTCAAATCAATATTATAGGTATCGGATAACAAATTACATAATACAGCGGAACGAGTGGTTCCATAACTCTCTCCAAAAACAAATTTGGGCGAATTCCATCTGCTGTATTTGGTGATAAACCGCATAATAAACTGACCAAATGCACGCGCATCTTCATCCACTCCCCAGTAATCTTTTTCGTGTCCGGGTTCTATTCTTCCGAATCCAGTTCCAGGCATATCTATAAACACCAGATCGCTGGCATCCAGCAGGCTGTATTGATTATTTACCAGCTCATAAGGCGCACCATGCATGTGAATAGTACTGTCTATAACTACTCTTTTAGGCCCAAAACAGCCCATGTGCAGCCAAACAGTGGATGAGCCGGGACCGCCATTATACAAAAAAGTAATCGGGCGCATATCCATATCGGTAACGCCTTTCTTAAAATAAGCAACAAAGCCCATGCGCGCCGTCGTGTCCTGATCATTCTGATCCAAAATAGGAATGGTTCCTGCCACTGCATCATAATCAATATGCCGCCCGTCTATCGTTACACTGCCGGATGTAGTCACAGCCGGTTCAATGCGAGATAGCATATCCTTACTTTCATTTTTGGATAGTGAAGCAGAAGATGGTTCATGACTGCTTTGTGCAAATAGTGCGACGGGAGAAATAAGGAAAAAACAAATAATTAATGCCTTCAATAAGCGGAAACTATATTTCATAATAGCATCTATTTTGGTGTTTTATAATAAAAATTCCCATAGATATTTTCTTACTATTGTAAAGAAAAATGTTTCAGGCAGGGAAGTAATCATAAAAAAGATAAAACAATGCAGCAAACGTATATAATTATCTTTTCCCGGCTTAAAATTTCTTGATGAGCGGTTAACGACAAAGAGTCAATCGGGAACACAAGATAGAAAAAGATTAAATAAACACTTCAGAAGCTATCGTTTGTGCATGACGAAACGCCGTCATGTCAATAGATAGTGGTATTTTTCTTTTCTTAAAAAAATACAACAAATTTTCCGTGGCAATATTTCCCACTAATTCATCTTCTGCCATAGGGCAACCACCGATACCGTTAATAGCGCTGTCAAAGCGGCGGCAACCTTGATCATAGGCGGCGGCAATTTTTTCTTCCCAATGCTGCGGTGCGGAATGGAAGTGCGCGCCGAACGCTATCTCTGGAAATGCAGGAATAACATGCGAAAAAAGCCAGGATATGGTTTCGGGATTCCCTACTCCTACCGTATCTGCCAAAGAAATAGTGCGAATGCCTAAGTCTGAAAGCCTCTTCACCCAATCCATAACAATATCTTTATTATACGGATCATGATATGGGTTCCCAAACCCCATAGAAATATAAATAACTAATTCCTTCTGATACTGCACACACAACTGCTGAATTTGCCGGACTGTTTCAAGGGATTGTGTGATAGTTTTATTAGTATTACGCAACTGAAAAGTTTCCGAGATGGAAAAGGGAAAACCCAAATAAGTAATAGCCGTATAGGGTACCGCTTCTTCCGCCCCTCGGACATTCGCAATAATAGCCAGCAATTTTGATGGGGAATTTTTATAATCCAGATGATTTAGAACCTCTTTTGTATCCGCCATTTGAGGAATGGCTTTGGGAGAAACAAAGCTGCCAAAATCAATCGTGTCAAAGCCGGCTTTGAGCAATCCATTAATATAGCGGATTTTCTTTTCAGTAGGAATAAATGTCTTCCATCCCTGCATGGCATCACG
>SCQV01000332.1 GCA_004299085.1 Chitinophagaceae bacterium
TCATGGTAAGCCATTAGTCGCTATCTGGGGGCTTGGTTTCCCGGACAGGCCCTATAATATTCGCAATATTGGTATTCTAAAACTTATCAATTTCCTGAAATACGATCCTAAATATGGAGGGTGCTCGGTGATGCTCGGCGTTCCAACATTTTGGCGAGACCTGGATGCAGACTGTTTGCCGGATCCATATCTGCATGAAATCATTCGCCATGCAGATTTGATCATGCCCTGGACTGTCCAGCGATTTTCTCCACTATTATATGAAGATATGGATCGGTACCGGGATTTATTGGTGAATGATATGAAGTGGTGTGAAAAGAATCATATCGGGTATGTACCCTGTGTTTATCCCGGTTTTAGTTGGCATAATCTCAGCACATTTGCATTCCCAAATAATGTAATGCCTGTAGCTTCCATACCGAGGAGAGGAGGTAAATTTTATTGGGAACAGATATCAACTGCATTATGGGTGGGGGCGCAAATGCTCTATGTGGCCATGTTTGATGAAATCAATGAGGGTACTGCTATCTTCAAATGTACCGATACTCCTCCGGTAAGCCAGTATGCACAATTTGCAGGTATGGATGGCAAGCCCAGCGATTATTATTTATGGCTAACCGGCCAGGCATCGAAAATGTTGAAAAATGAAGAACCGCTAAGTGTGCAATTGCCTGAAAGGAAGAAATAAAATTAAAAAACATTACAAATGAGCCTTCATGTAATGGATAAAAATAAGTTACAGATTTCGGTAAAAAAATGAGAGTATATAATAAGAATTAAATGAGAACAGGCATGGATATACGTTATTTTATTTCTCTGATGATTGGGATCGTTTTTTTGAGTGTAGGAAGATCATCCGGGCAAACTGCCAAAGGACAAACCGGGTTCCCTGTTTTATCAGATTATAACGTGGTATGGCAAACGCCGGGTAAAAATTCATTAGGCTCCATGCCGGCAGGGAACGGAGACATAGGCATCAATGCATGGACAGTGGACGATGGAGACCTGTTGTTTTATCTGTCGAAGACAGATGCATGGAGCGGTAATGGCCGCCTGTTGAAGCTTGGTAAGATTAGGATTTCCATCTCACCTAATCCGTTTATAAAAGGAACCCCGTTTTTGCAAACGCTCGACTTGCAGGATGGTATCATCCAGATCAAAGCAGGGGAAAAAGAAAAGGAAGTGGACATCAATCTTTGGGTAGATGCCCATCATCCCGTGGTGGATGTGGATATCAAAAGCAAACAGCCGGTAAAAGTGACTGCACGCTTTGAAACATGGCGAAATAAGCCAAGAGAGATCACCAACCCTGTAGAAAAAGGTTCCGCTTATGGAATAAGCGATTTGCCTGTGATATATGTTGAAAAGGACAGCATTCTTCATATTGCTGGTAATGAGATCGTATGGTTGCATCGCAATAAATATTCTATTTGGAAAGAAAACCTGCAGCTCCAGGCGTTGGGGAAATGGGCATCAAATCATCAGGATCCTCTTTTAGATCGCACTTTTGGAGGAGGCATCTGTTCTCCCCAAATGATGAAGATCAATGATGAGACTATGGAAACAAAGCGATAGGTTACTCTTGCGAAAATACAAGTGTATGCTTTGACCAAACAAACTCAGACTATAAATGATTGGATACAATCTCTGCAAAAAACTATTCACGCCACGCAGGCAATTAGGGAAAGCCGGAGATTGACGGCTCATAAGCAATGGTGGCAGCAATTCTGGAATAGAAGCTACATTTATATTAAACCGCATGATTCTCTTGCTGAAGATAGCATTGAGAAAATCAACAGCGGCTACATTTTACAACGTTATATGAATGCCTGCGCCGGCAGAGGTAATGCTCCCATTAAGTTTAACGGATCTATTTTCACCGTAGATACCAAACATTTTACAGGAAGCGATAGTGGATTTGATGCTGATTACAGACGGTGGGGGGGGGCATACTGGTGGCAAAATACGAGACTGATCTATTGGCCTATGTTGATGTGTGGAGATTTTGATTTGATGCGTCCTTTTTTCAACATGTACTTTAAATGTCTGCCTTTGCGTAAAGCGGCTACGAGAATATATTATCATCATGGCGGTGCTTTTTATCCCGAAACCATTTATTTCTGGGGAACGTATATAGATGAGAATTACGGAAGAAACAGGAAAGGAAAACCTGACGGATTAACCGACAACCAATATATCAGGAGAAACTGGCAGGGCGTATTGGAAATGTCCATGATCATGCTTGACTATTATGATTTTACAAGAGACAATCATTTTGCATCAGACACACTTATACCTTTTGCATCTGCTATTCTCAAATTCTACGATGAGCATTGGAAACGTAAAAACGGTAAGCTTCATTTTGACCCTGCACAATCTATTGAGACTTATTGGAAAACTGTTAATCCCATGCCCGCAGTTGCCGGTATCAAACAAGTGGCGACCAGGATGTTAAGGCTTGATCATCGTCTGACTTCAACAGCCATGAGAAAGGAATGGAGAAATATGCTGAATGATCTGCCTCCTGTTCCCGAAGGAAAAGATACAGATGGAGAAAAGATCCTTCTTCCGGCCGCGAGCTACAGCGATATGCATAATTTAGAAAGCCCTGAGCTGTATGCCATATTTCCATACAGATTATATGGTATTGGGAAACCGGAACTGACCCTGGCAATACGAACATTTCATCATCGTATTTACAAGCAAACAGGCGGCTGGCAACAAAATGCGATACAAGCGGCTATGTTAGGACTTACCAAAGTAGCTATGAAAGACGTAATGTATAATTTCAGCGAAACCGATAAAAATTTTCGTTTTCAGGCGATGTGGGGACCGGATTATGACTGGGTACCTTCGCAGGATAACGGCGCCGTAGCTATGCTGGCTTTGCAATATATGCTTATGCAATATGACAGTAAGCATATCTATTTGCTTCCGGCATGGCCCAAAGACTGGGATGCGAGTTTTAAGCTGCATGGCCCCGGAAATACCGTGATAACCGGCACTGTAAAGGATGGAAAAATGGTACAGCTTAACGTGAAGCCTGCGTCACGTAGAAAAGATATTGTATTTGGAGATAACAGCAGAGCCTTAAAAATCTACTCTGAATAAAATATAAAACCAACGAGTTTATAATCGCCCCGCAAACCAATAAGAATATATCAGATAATGCATATCCGGTACTATCATCATACTCTTTATCATAATTTATAATTTCATCATGAAAAAATTTAGTATATACTATTTAGTTATCTTAATTTTCTTTTGCGCCTGTAATAATCAAAGCCGTAAAAGCGAATATCCTTATCGGAATGCTCAATTACCCGTCAGTCAACGGGTCGCTGACTTGCTCTCCAGGATGACGCTGAATGAAAAAATAAGACAATTGGATATGTGGAGCGGAGGGGAAGTGGCAAATATTGTTAATCATGATACTAATTCTTTTTCTGCGGAAAAAGTCGCCGAGGTAATTGATAGTACAGGCATAGGCTCCATTCATGACTTTTATCCTATGAGTGCATCTGAAGTAAATAAAATACAGCGGTATGCCTTAACTCATACACGCCTTGGAATACCGGTATTATTTATTGAAGAAGGTTTGCACGGATATAATGGAGCAGGAGCTACTTATTTCCCCGTTCCGCTGGAACTGGCCAGTGCATGGGATACCTCTTTGGTTCATCATGTCGGTAGGGTCATTGGCACTGAAGCAAGAGCACATGGCATCGAAATGATTTTAGGGCCGGTGCTTGGCTTAGCCAGGGATCCCAGATGGGGACGCGTGGAAGAGACGTATGGGGAGGATCCTTATCTTGATGCTTGCAATGGGGTGGCTATGGTAAAAGGATTACAAGGGGATAGCCTGCAGGATGATAATGCTGTCATTGCGGAACCTAAACATTTTGCCATCCACAGTATCCCGGAAGCCGGAAGTAATACTTCTCCCGTAAGCATTGGAGAGAGAGAAGCCCGTTCAGCTTTTCTATATCCTTTTGAGGAGGCTGTCAGGGTAGGGGGGGCGATGGGCATTATGGCGGCTTACAGCGAGGATGACGGGATTCCTTGTGTAGATAATCATTGGTTGCTAACAGAAGTATTAAGAAAAGAATGGGGGTTTAAAGGCTTTGTTTTATCCGATCTTGGAGCTATCCGGATGTCCCTGGAAGATCATCATGTGGCAGCAGATACGAGTGATGCACTTGCACAAACGATTAAAGCCGGATTGGATATGCAGTTTTATGATTTTAAGCATCCTACTTTTGAAAGGGCTATTAAAAAGGCGTTAAATGAACATCTTCTTTCAGAAAAAGATTTAGACCGGGCTGTGGGAGATGTTTTAAGAGTGAAATTTATTTTAGGATTATTTGACCATCCGTACATTGATACTTCGCTGGTTTCCAAAGTGTTTCACACTCCCCAAAGTCAGCAACTTGCACTTAAAGCTGCGCAGGAAGGAATTATATTACTGAAGAATGACCACGGTTTGCTTCCGATCAAAAAGACAATCCGGTCGGTTGCGGTGATTGGACCATTGGCTACCAGTACTTATTTAGGTGATTATTCTGCTGACGCAACAGGAATTTCAATATTAGACGGTTTAAAGGAACGTGCCGGAAAGATGCTGAAGATCAACTATGCACAGGGTTATGGACCCGATTCTCTCAGTGAGGCGGCACAATCAGTACTCATAAGCAAAGCAGTGGGAATATCCAATAGGTGTGATATTTCCATTGTAGTGCTGGGAGAAAGTGAAAGGATGGATGGAGAAGGTAAAGACAGGGCTCATCTTGATCTTGACTCCAGGCAGAAA
>SCQV01000333.1 GCA_004299085.1 Chitinophagaceae bacterium
GGGTCCACCCAAACGCAGGTTCCTGTATATCCTGTATGTCCATACGTTAGCGGCGAAGCATAAGTAGCCGGGTAAGGATAATCCAGTTTACTCTGGTCTTTGAATGGTTTATCAAACCCGATTCCTCTCCTGCTGATATCACTTTGATAAGAAGTAAAAAGCTTAATGGTGGAAGGCTTTAAATAATGGACGCCGTCAAAAGTGCCGCCATCCAAAGTCATCTGCATTAGAGCTGCCAGGTCATACGCATCCGAGAATAATCCGGCATGACCGGCTACCCCGCCAAACATAGCCGACCTTGGGTCGTGTACATCACCGTGCAAGCATTGTAAACGAAATACTTTTTCACATTCTGTAGGGGCAATCCGGTCCAAAGGATAACGTTCCCTCGGTAAAAAGCCGGTAGATGGCATGCCTATCTTATCATAAAAAGTACGCTTCACATATTCGTTGAGCGGTAAACCCGTAAGCTGTTGCACAATATATCCCATTACCTGGAAATCAATATCACTATAGACATAGTTATGCTTTTTCCCTAATTTATCATTTCTGATTTCCATATTTAAAGTGTCCTCGTAGCTTTTCCGCATATACATATTTTCCGCAACCCGCACACTGTAAGCGGAATCACGAACGGTATGGAAAATGTCAGGATTCGGATGTACTCCATCGGTCAGCATCAGGCCCAAATAGGGAAAATCAGGCTCGAATCCTGCCTGGTGCAACATGACATTTTTTATCGTCAATGGTACTTTATCACTCCCTCGCAGCCAGGGTAAATATTCCCCTAAAGTTCCATGCAACTTCAATTTTCCTTCATCATACAACCTCATGGCTGCCATAGTTGTTGCACAAATTTTAGTGCAGGAAGCCATATCATAAATGGTATTGTCTTCTACCGGAATCTTTTTATCATAGCTGAGATAACCAAAACTTTTATAATAAAATATTTTTCCATCCTTCATTGCCAGAATCTCACAACCGGGATAAGCGCCTTTTTCAATACCATCTTTTGCAATAGAATCCACTTGATAAAGCAATTGGGTATTAACTCCTACATCCTTAGGTTCTACCAGAGGAAGATATGCTTTCTTATATTGAAAATTCCTCAGCCCTGTATTAAAATAAAACTCAGGACAAACAGTTACCGGCAATCTTCCGTCAGGGTCAAATGATTCGAATAATAAATCTCCTGCAATACGCTGTACCACGCTGTCATCTTCATAAGCCGCTACAATAGCGGGGCCATGACAGAAATTTTTGATAGCATACGGATTTCCAAAAGCTACCGTCACTGTGCGCATTTCGTGTTGCATTTGTTGTACCAATGAAACTTCTGTTGGAGAAATACCGAAATTATTTTCCGGGAAACGGTTATAATTCCCCACAGCAATAATTAATTTGTCATAATGATGTTGAATTTTATTTGCCAATTGTGAAGCATCATCATAACTTTCATCGCCGGTAAAATTAAAAGTATCAATGCTATGATATTTCCTGAGAGAAGATAAAAAAGCATCCTGCGCCCCCCCTACATTCAGTAAAGCAATACGGGAAGTATCATCTTTTCTGAGGGGCAACATATAATTCTCATTATTTAAAACCGTTAATGCACTGTTATATAATTCACGTACCAAAGGTAAAGTCTGTGCATTCAAATCAGCCGTCAGGTTTCCTGTATTTACCGGTTGCCAATCTGCAAGACCCGCGCGGTATTTTGCACGTAATACTTTCTTCACCCGCGCATCAATGGTTTCCCAGCTTAATTTATGCTGACGAATGGCTTTCTCAATATCATTGATACAATCATCCACATTCTGGGGAAGCAACATAATATCATCACCGGCTATCATGGCTTCCACGCCAGCCTGACCATTTTTAAAATAATCACTGACACCCTTCATTTCCAGGGCATCTGTGAATATAAGCCCTTTAAAATCTAACTGATGTCTTAATATTTTAGTTACTGCATTATATGAAAGTGAAGTGGGCCGATGTGGACGGTTATCTATAGAAGGAACATGCAAATGCGCCACCATTACAGAGGCGACACCGGCTTTTACCATTCTTTTAAATGGATATAGTTCTAATTCCTCCAGTTGTTTCATGCTTTTATTCACCACCGGCAAGCCTTTATGAGAGTCCACGTTGGTATCGCCATGCCCCGGAAAATGTTTGGCGCAGGCGATGATGCCCACGCTCTGCATTCCTCTCATATATTCGATTCCCCAATGAGCCACCACTTGTTTATTTTCTCCATAAGACCGATCATTGATTACCGGATTGTTCGGATTATTATTAATATCCACATCCGGAGCAAAATTAATCTGAACACCTAGTCGCTTACATTGTTCCCCGATAGCCTTTCCCACCTGATAAATAAGATTGCTATCGCGAATGGCTCCTAAAGTCAGTTGCCGTGGGAAATTAATAACACTATCTAATCGCATACCCAGCCCCCATTCCGCATCCTGGGAAATAAAAAGAGGGACTTTGGATGTAGCCTGGTATTGGTTGGTAAGATCAGCCTGGGCTACGGGGCTTCCCTGAAAAAATACTAATCCGCCTACATGCTTTTGCTGAATCAGATTGGTAACCTGATTAATATTTGCAGTATCTCCGGTAGAATATGCACGGATAAAAATAAGCTGGGCAATACGTTCTTCAGGCGTCATGGTTTTAAATACACTATCCGCCCACTGAATCTCACGATATGTTTTACTCATCGTTCCATAGTGCCTGAGCTGCCTGTTTTTGTTGATGTGTCCTAAATCGTGGTGATGTTGCGCCATACCTGTCAAGGTAAAAGGTAACAATAATGCGGTAAAAAGGATACTTTTCTTCATTTAAATTTTATAATACTTTATTAGGTAAGAGATTTTTAGCGCATAAACATACAAGATTTTTTTTAAACAGAAAGTTATCAAAAAATAATTCTTACAGGAATGGCTTCAAATGTAGAAATAAAGCCTTATTTTATATTCAGATACTGTAAATTGCAGCATCTTTTTTCACCCAATCACGATAAAATGAATCATGGAGAACGAGGCATTGAAAGATCTGTTCGAGACCGACGTAGCGGTTATGGATCCCCAAGAATTAAACGGGCTGCTGAACGATCAGCTCATTTTAGATGTTGCAGAGCTTATTGAAGCATATCCGGAACAGGAAACGCTCATTATATCCGGCCTTTCCATTCAACGTGCAGTCAGTGTATTTAAGATACTTGATTTCCCTACTCAGGAAAGGATCATCCAATCACTTCCGGGAGCGAAAGCCAGAGATATTATCAATGAGCTTCCCCCGGATGACCGTACTGCATTTTTGAGTGAATTGCCCGGCCATCTGATGAAAGAGTTGCTTAAGCTGCTTCGTCCGGATGAACTAAAAATCACCCTCTCTTTATTGGGTTATCCGGAAGACAGTGTGGGAAGATTGATGACGCCGGACTATATAGATATTGAGCCTGAATGGACCGTGCAGCAGGCTTTGGATCACATCCGTGAAAACGGAAGAGACAGCGAAACGATTGATGTGATTTATGTGGTGGATGAAAACGGTAAATTGCAGGATGATTTACGAATAAGGGAATTCTTGTTGGTAGATCCCAAAACAAAGATCAATGAGCTTGTAGATGGGCGTTTTACATCACTGAAAGTTACAGAAAGCCAGGAAGAAGCTATCAATGTTTTCAGAAAAGAAAACAGGGTGGCGCTGCCAGTAACCGATGATCAGGATACGCTGCTTGGGATTGTCACTTTTGATGATGTAATGTGGGTCGCCGATGAAGAATACACGGAAGATATTCAAAAAATCGGTGGTACGGAAGCGTTGGATGAGCCTTATCTCGAAATCAATTTACTCAAGCTTATTCGAAAACGCGGCGGGGTGCTCATCATTCTCTTTATCAGTGAAATGCTGACAGCGACCGCCATGCAATACTATCAGGATTCAGGCATCTTTATAAAATTTGCCGATCTGATATTATTCATTCCGCTTATCCTATCCTGCGGTGGCAACAGCGGTTCGCAGGCTTCTACACTGATTGTAAGGGCCATGGCATTAGGCGAAGTTACATTGAAGGATTGGTGGCGGGTTATGCGCCGCGAAATTCAATCCGGCTTTTTACTTGGGTTACTTCTGGGGATTATTGGTTTTATACGCATTTCTCTTTGGCAGGAGCTCCATATTTATAACTATGGGCCTCATTGGTTTCTCATGGCTGCTACTATCTTCTTCGCACTGATTGGCGTCATTTTATGGGGTAGCTTTATGGGTTCCATGTTACCGCTCATTTTAAAAAGGGCCCGCATTGATCCTGCCACTTCTTCAGCTCCTTTTGTGGCAACGGTGGTAGATGTAACAGGTATTATTATATATCTCTCCGTCGCGGGAATATTATTGAGCAGCGTTCTCTGAAAAGCTGAATTTTGCTTTTATGTACCTCTTTTACTTCAAAGTATCCGGCAAATTTGGCTTGCCGTAAGAAAATGTTTTCATGCTCACCCTTCCATGATCATTAATAATTTCAAATACCTGGTTAAATATACTATCCGGCAACTGATCTTCCGAATATGAAGCTCCTAACTTCCTTAATATGCCCGGTACCGTATTATTATGGCCTATAATTAAAATATTTCTCCCATAATCTCTATGCAGCTTTAGGCATCTGACAAGACTTTCTCCGGTTGAATCTTTCAAATAAACTACCGTATCAATCTTTTGCAATAATCTTAATGAATCTGCAGTCTCCAGTGTTCTTGAATAAGGAGTTACATATATTTTCTGAATGCCCGAATCTTTCAGCAAATGCATCAAATCTCCGGCACGCTCCCTGCCATACCAGGTTAAATGTCCATCAAAGCCGGGATAGCGTTCTGCATGTTTAACCACAAAAAATTTACTAACGGTTTTATCAGGGTCCGTATGATTTTTACAGGAAGTCATGAAAAAACACAAAGGCCCCATGATACATAGGACAAGAAAATATACCCATTTCGCTGTATAATCATTTATCCATTTTATGCCATTCATTTTGCTCATTTTATTTTACCTTGGCTGCAATTTCCATTATTTTATCCAATCTTTAATAGTCATGAAGAAAATTTTATGGTTATTTTTACTACTTCCATTTCAGCAGGCTTTTGCTCAAAAGCTGGCTCCGTTAACAGTTGAAAAAATCATGCGCGATCCTAAGTGGATAGGCTCATCCCCTTCTAATGTCTTCTGGAGTCCTGATTCCAAAATGGTTTATTTTAACTGGAATCCCGAACAATCGCTTGAGGAAAATGAGTCTATTTATGTTGGTGGAGGTGAAAGTACTTCCGTTTCTGATTCCCTGTACTATATTACTGTGGGAGATCATGCACCTCGTAAAGTTCCGGTAGCCAACCGCGCGCTGGCTGAATCCGAAAGATTTGGTTCATGGAATGAAGATCATTCTGAAATGGTATTTACAAAGGGTAA
Source organism: Chitinophagaceae bacterium (assembly GCA_004299085.1). Taxonomy (GTDB): domain Bacteria; phylum Bacteroidota; class Bacteroidia; order Chitinophagales; family Chitinophagaceae; genus FW021-bin31. The sequence continues at coordinate 5,467 of SCQV01000333.1, forward strand.
TTCACTCTTTTTGCTGGACATAAAGTCAGGCAGGCTGACGCCGCTTATTCAGACTACTGATCAAATTTTTGATCCGCAGTTTGGATTTCATGACAACCAAATTATCTATCATCAGGATAAAAATTTATATGTATTAGACCTTAAAAGCCGATATATACAACAACTGACGGATTTTAAAAACGGAGAAAAGCCACAGGAAGAAAAGCCTTCATTAACGCCGCAGGAACAATTTCTTAAGAATGATGCGTTGGAAAATTCTATGGTGCTTCGCCAACGTAAAGCAGCCGGAGAAGCAAGAGAAAATGCTTTAAAAAATATAGCTAAACCCAAAAGCCCTGAAACTATTTATACCGGTAGCAGCAGAGTCACGGGATTAGCAGTAAGTCCAGATGGCAGATATATTTTTTATTCCTTAATGAAAATGCCTGCTGGCGTAAAACATACTATCGTTCCCGAATATGTAACACAATCGGGCTATACGGAAACCATGCCCGGACGTCCGGTAGTCGGTGTGCCACGTGCTACCTTTAAAAGCTATATATATGATCGTGAGCAGGATACCATCTATCAGATTTCAACGGAACAAATCCCGGGAATCAGAGATATTCCTGCTTTTGAAAAATATTATCCACACGAGGACAGTATTTTAATGAAAGATACTCCGCTACGCCAGGTTGCCATTTCCCGTCCTGTATGGAATGCAAAAGGAAATTATGCCTTCGTGGTTGTTTCTTCTCAGGATAATAAAGACCGTTGGATTATGTTGCTCAATCCATCGAACGGAAGGTTGAAATTACTGGATCGCCAGCACAACGAGGCGTGGGTAGGTTGGGGACCCGGCATAGGCAGCGCTTTCGGCGGATTTGATATGGGAAACATAGGTTGGCTGAACGAAAATACGGTATGGTATCAATCTGAAATAACCGGTTATTCTCATCTTTACGCGGTGAATGTAGAGACAGATGAAAAGACAGCCCTCACTTCAGGAAAATATGAAGTGCAGCAAGCACAGCTTTCACCGGATAAGAAATCATTTTATATTGTAACGAATGAAATTGAACCAGGGCAGGCACAATTTTATCAATTAGACATTAAAACAAAAAAGCAAACGCGTATTACAACGATGACCGGAGGAAATGAAGTGACTGTTTCTCCAGATGGAAGAAATATTGCTTTCCTTTTTTCTACGGTCGTTCATCCCTGGGAATTATATCTTCAGCAAAACAAGGCCGGAACAAAGGCAGATCAAATTACAGATAAGGCAGAAAGCACTTTATATAAATCCTATCCATGGCGCACGCCGGAAATATTTACCTTTAAGGATCAAGATGGGGAAAATGTATATGCCGAAGTGTATAAGCCTGAAAAACCCGCTGCCACACATCCGGGTGTGATATTCGTACACGGCGCAGGTTATCTGCAGGATGTAGATCGCTGGTGGAGCTATTATTTCAGAGAGCATATATTCATGAATATGTTATGTGATCAGGGTTATACGGTGATGGATATTGATTACCGTGGAAGCGCAGGATATGGCAGTGCCTGGAGAACGG
>SCQV01000031.1 GCA_004299085.1 Chitinophagaceae bacterium
ATCCAATCACATTTTCCGTTAACGCTCCATTATCGCAAATTTCTTAACGTCATTTTTCTAAGGTCGTTGAGGCAAAGCCCTGTATTCATTAAGCCACGAGAGCTAAATACATAATTCAATATAATTATAAATCGTTGACATCATCAGGATAGTTGCTTTTACGATACCGGAAATTAACTCTTCATGTGGCAACCCTTCATGGAAGCATGCCGTTCTAAAAATGATAGCTTTGAGGCGCCGGCCTCTTTTGTTCTATAAACAATTATCATTCAGGTAAACACTAAAGTGAATATTCTTGAACAAGACATATTAGAAGTAATGGCGTACTTTGATATGTTCAATTATCCTCTTTCAGAGAGAGAGATAAGGCTGTTTCTGCCTGGCGATGCAAGCGGTGTAGCTATTACCAGGCCATTGCAGCAATTGGTGCTGAAAGGAAGGATTTTTTACATAGATAAGTTTTACTCCCTTCACGATGATCCCTTATTGGCGAAAAAAAGAAGCATTGGCAATCAAAGGGCGGAAACAGATTTATACGCCGCTTACCGTATCTCTAAGTTCCTTTTTAAATTTCCTTTTGTACGGGGCATCAGTATTTCAGGCTCTTTGTCTAAGGGCTTTGCAGACCGGCACAGCGATATTGATTATTTTATTATTACCGCTCAGGGTAAATTATGGATAGCCCGGACTTTACTGCATTTGTTTAAAAAATTATCTTACCTCTATGGCGCACAGCATCGCTATTGCATGAACTATTTTTTGGATGAGCAGGCATTAGAAATTGAGGAGAAAAATCTGTTCACTGCAGTGGAAACAGTTACCCTGTTGCCTATGTGCGGGAATGGTGCACAAAAAGAGTTTTTTGCTTCCAATACCTGGGTTCAACATTATCTTCCTAATTGCAGGTTTGCCTCAGACGATAGCTATTATACCGGCGGTAGCCTAAAGATAAAAAAGGGAATAGAAGCACTATTCAACAACCGGATAGGCGATCAATTGGACAGCTTCTTTATGAAAATAACGGCAGGCAGATGGGATAAAAAAGAACGGAAGCATGAGCTAAATACGAAGGGAAACAGAATGGGTATCATTTGTAAAAAACATTGCTGCAAGCCTAATCCTGCCTATTTCCAGGTTGAAATATTGAGAAAATACCATGAAAGAATAAGTGAATTGAAGTCAAGCAATATTGGCGAATATTATGCTGATTAATGTGAATCATTTTTTCTGAAAAGAAAGGATTACATAATCACCCGCGTTCCTCCATGGCCATCTGTCTTTCAGCTTTGTTTCATATCCTTTTAATGTGTTATAAAGGTGAGGGTGTTTGTCTGCAAAGGTATCCATGTAAGAAGGAGGTACCACAGTACAAAGGCCTTCATAGCCCAACAGATGAAAACCTGGTTTTAATTTTTTAATGATGTGGGAAGGTTTGTAATACCAACACCGGAAAGAGACGCCTTCTATATGAGCAGCGGCGCCTTTTACGCCGCAGAATCTTCGAAAGGAGGTTCTGAATTTCCCCTTAAAAAGCATTAAGAATTCCCAAAGGCAAAATGGCGGAAGGAATACCAGCGTGATCATCCCGCCGGGCTTTAACAGCGCAGGTAAACTATCCAGCATTGAATCTAATTGATTAGTGCAGTTGATCCCTGCGAAGTTGGAAAATATAAGATCATAAGGCCCTTTATCTTTCAGCTTTTCAAGGGAGATATAGGAACAATTTTCAAAAGTGATTGTACCGGTAAGCCGCTGCAGGATAACTTTTTGCTCCAGTATTTGTAGCATCCCTGAAGAAATATCCGTGGCATGTATATGATGACCGTGCTTTGCAAAATAGATAGCATCTTCTCCGGTACCGGAATTTAATTCAAGAATATTACTGTCCGGTTTTAAAAATTGCATAATATGATCCCTTACCCGCTTCCTTTTATAATCAATCATTTTATTGGAAGAATAAATATGGTCAAACACAGTGGATTGTCTGTTAAAAGCCTCCAAAACATGATGCTCATTCTCTGAATAAATATCAATATTCATACAAGTGATATTTTTTCTATCCTGTTTAATTTTTTCCCTGAAACGAATGTTGCAGGTAAATAATAGGCGGCAGATACCAATTTTTTTATTTTTTCTGACAATGGAAGTGATGATTTCATCAATAAATGTGCTATGCTTTCCATCGCTATATGTTTGTGGTAGTTTTTATGTACGTAGCGGTGTAGCTGCTTATAGAATGCAGGTGAATAAGTATTTCTGAACATCAACATCAATTCATCAGAATCCATCCAATGCGATTTTTCTTTTAGCTGGGCTTTTACTTTTTCATAAAAAGTCGTTCCTGGCAGCGGATAGGAAACCGAAATTCCTATCTGATAAGGAAGTAATTCATTGATCATCTTTATCGTCCTTTTAATATCCTCAAGCACTTCGCCCGGATATCCAAACTGAATGAAGAAAGAAGGCTTTATACCGTATTTTTTTAACAGGGTGGTGGCTTGATATATCTGTTCTACTTTTGTCCCTTTATCCATAGCATCCAGGATTTTTTGAGAACCGCTTTCAGCGCCCATCCACACATTATCACAGCCGGAGCGGGCCAGGCTTTTTACCAGTTCTTCTTTGATAAGCAAATCAGGCCGGCATTGAATTTTATATTTGAAGTGCAGATTTTCTTTTTCCGTTAAATCTGCAAATGTGGCCACCCACCCGGGCCTTAACCCGAAGATGTCGTCGCAAAACCAGATGTGGTCGTAGTGAAATTTTCCCTTCAGCCATTTTATTTCTTTAACGACATTCTCCGGCGACCTGGCATGATACCGGTTTCCATACAATGGCTTTGCACACCAGTTGCACTTATAGGGGCATCCGCGCGTGGTGGCCATATTGATGGAAAAATATCCGGCATGTTTCATCCATGAATGGCGGTAGGGTTCTATGTTGATTAAATCCCAGGAGGGGAATGGCAGATTATCCAGATCAGCCATGACACCTCTTTTCAGGGTTTTTATAGTTTCATCGTTTTTCCGATAGGTGATTCCCTGCACTGATGAAAGATCTGTTTTTTGTTGAGATATCGAATTGATCAGTTCCAATAGTGTCATTTCACCTTCCCCTATAATGACGAAATCGGCGCCTGCATCCAGATATTTATCTGAAGCATCTGTCGCATCAGAACTGGATACTATTACCGTGCAATGATTGTTTTTTGCGATGGCAATCATCCTGAAGGCGGCCTCCCGCATATTACTGAGGCACATTTTTGTCAGATAATTAAATCCATCATCGTAAAGAACGAAAAAATCAGGGTGGCTTGCCGCTATATGCTTTGAAACTTCATCAGATTTTTTGGAGAACATAGTATCGAACAAGCTCACCCTGTAACCATTATCCCTTAATAAAGATGCCGCATACAAAGTTCCTAATGGAGGGTAAGGCAGACCTGTCTTCCATTGCTTGGCATCCAGGCGTAAAAAGTATGAATGAGAAAAAAGAATATTGTTCATCATCTTTAGCATAAACGAGGGATTATACGAAGAAGTTGCCCGAATGGGCATTAATAAAATCAGTTCTGTTGAAACATAAGTTGGAAATTTTTGTTTTAAACGGTAAAAGAAGGCTTTATGGGAATGTCACAACAATCACAAAACACCTTTGACATTACTTTTAAAGCACTTAGCAAGTTCAATGGCAAACATCAGACAACTAAACCGTAATTATTTACTTTATACAATCAGCTCGGCCGCCTTTCTCGTATTTTTTCAGGCTTTTATGGTCGCTCCCATTATCCCAAAGTTGGCCCAGGTATTTAAAGTATCGCCAACAGCTATCGGAAGCATCATCCCCGCGTTCCTTATTCCCTATGGCGTTTCAACCTTGTTTTATGGCCCCCTGTCCGACCGGTATGGAAGAAAGCCCATCCTATACTTTTGTCTTTCGGGATTTATAGTGCTGACCGGGCTTACTTCCATATCTCGCACGGCGTCAGCTATGTTGCTGTTTCGCTTATTCGGCGGTTTGTTTGCAGGAGGGATTGTACCCATTGCGCTTGCCTTAATCAGCGATTTATTTCTTTACGAAGAACGCGGTCACGCCATCGGCTGGTTGTTTGGCGCCATGGCCGGAGGGATGGCTTTCGGCTCAACCTTCGGAGCAGTGCTTGAACCTTTTATTTCATGGAGAATGCTTTTTCTGAGTGTAGCAGTGCTCATTAGTATCGTTTTTGCGGTGCTTTTACAGTTCGGCAGCTTATTAAATGTTAAAAGATCAGGGAAAGCCCGTCCGTCCATTTTAGCCGGCGCCTTTAGAGGCTATGTATCCTTAATCAGGCTGAAACGGGGACTGAGGACTTATGTATATGTTTTTCTAAATGGAGTATTACACTCGGGTATTTATACATGGTTAGGGTATCTTTTTTTCGTACGATATAACATGGGAGAAGTAGGAATCGGCATTGCCCTTCTAGGGTATGGAATACCCGGATTTTTATTTGGCCCCGCTATCGGCAAACTCGCAGATCGCGTTGGCCGGCGCCGGCTGATTCCTGCCGGTCTTGTGATAGCAGGAATGTCTTCTATCCTCCTTGCCTTTCATCTTCCTGTACCGCTCGCCGCTCTGGTGATTGCCGTGCTTTCACTTGGCTACGACATGACACAGCCCCTGCTCGCGGGGATCGTGACGGATCTTTCTCCAGACAAAGGATTAGCAATAGGTATGATGGCTTTTGTGCTGTTCCTCGGCTTTGGAATAGGAAGCATGGTTTTTAGTAGTACGATGCAAAGAGTTGGCATGCATAACGCATTTATAGACTTCGGCTTGATGGGCGCAGTATTAGCATTGTTGGCCGTGCCTTTGTATAAACATGAAAAAACGGTTAAAGTTAGAGAAAAGCAGATCATTTGATCTTCGGGTTTTAAGCAATGATTCAAAATATTTTCAATCAATCCCTTTAGTGAAGGAAAATATTGTATGGCAGCGGCTATCACAACAATATCAAATTGGCCTATTTCAAGTGTCTTTTCATTAAAGTTACCCTGAATCAACTGTAGTTTCTCGCCATTAATAAAGATCCTTTTTGCTTGTTTCAATTCGACGTTGTTGATCTCTAAGCCGAACTCTTTAGCCTCCAGGATTCTTGATAACAAATGAGTAAGCCATCCGTTACCGCAGCCTATCTCCAGGATGTGTAACGGAACATGTTTTTTCTCTAAATAACGGATCAGCCTTTTACTGGATTTTCTGCGAATCTGCCATTCTTTAAAATCCCGATGGCCTGTATTTACAACGGGCAAATGACTCACCTCTGCATCATTTGAAAGCCATCCTTCTATTTTCCGTAGGGCCATGTATCTTTCTTCAAAGGAAGAATCCTCTTTTCCTAATCCTTTTCTGCAATCTCGCAAGTCAGGGGAAACCATAACAGTTATTTTAAAATCCCTCTTTTTCAGGCTGGCGGTATTTCCACATCTTGTGCAGTAATTTTATCTCATACGGAAACTGGTAGAATCCTGCGTGATAGCGGAAGCTGGACACCAAACTAATGACTTTTCTCTTCAAGCTATTTAGCTGTATATCCGTTTTTGTCGGGAAGTAGCCATTTAATACCGTTTCAAAATTGTGGATCTTATCTACCATTTCAGGAGTAAGCCAGGGAGTCAGCGGATTTCTATGTGTATCAAAGCTTTCCCATTGCGGATTGCTCCATTCTTCCAATGTTTGAGGAAATACGAACCCTTCTGCCTTTGCTTCTTTATACAGGAGTGAATCTTCTGTAGGCACCGGGCTATAGATATAAATGATAATCTCTGTTTGTGGGTTTATTTTTTTAATCTCTTTTATAAACTGAATATCGGAATCAATTTGTTCCATTACCTTTTGTTCCGTATCGGCGGGTAAGCCAAGTACAAACGAGTATTCTGGTATGATTCCGGTCTTTTTTATCTTTTTTGCAAAACTCTTGATGACCTCAGAAGTCTGTTTCCCTCCTTTGTTCATTTGTTTCAGCAGGTCATCATTACCGCTTTCTGCACCAAAAAAAATCATTTTACAGCCGGCCTCGTTCATGAGAGAAAGCGTTTCATCGTTGAAGTTGCTTATGGTATCTATACGACCTTCTCCCCACCAGGTCATCTTCTCTTTTTTGATCAGGTTACAGAACTCGACAACCCTTTTCTCTGAAACAAAAAAATTATTGTCATAAAATTCTACAGCGTCTGCATGCCATTTGTCTTTGATATACTTTATGTCATTATATATTTTTTGTGCTGATTTACCTTTCCACCTCGCTTCATAAATAGGCACTACACCACAAAAAGAGCACGTAAAAGGGCATCCCACACTGGAATGATATGAAAAGGTTTTCTTGCCGAGACATGTTTTCCCAAGGTATTTATCTACAGTGTAAAATTTATCCAGTTTATCATAAGGAAGATCGGGCAATGTATCCTGATCTATCAAATTTTCTTTAGGATTTTTTATGATCTTACCATTCTTTTTATACACTAAATTCTTAATTGTTTCGTAAGAGGTATTATTTTCTATAGCGTCTATTAACTGCGGAAAAGCATGATCACCCGGGCCGTAAATTACGAAATCCACATAATCTGAGTTAATGACTGTTTTATATTGATTAGAAGCAAAATAGCCGCCCCATATCATCATAATGGTTGGGAATTCCTTTTTTAGTTTTATCGTAAATGGTATAGCCTGCTTTAATTGTGGACCGGGCATTACGGTAAACCCTACATAAGGAAATTGACCTGTTGCGATATAGCTTTTGATCTTATTATAAGGGTCCCGCTCGCGGTTGCCGTCAACGATTACCCATTCATATTCACCATCTATTGAGGCTGCAATATTCATCAGTGAATTGGGAACTCTGTGTTTGGCTTTGCCGCTGCGTGGGTTAAAAAGAAGTATTTTAAATTTGGATTTTAAACTCATAGCATATTAAGGAACGATGAAAAGATACGAAGGGTTGCCCATTTTGTATCGCCCGAAGGCAACGTATTTGGGTGATATTTCGTTCTAATGAATATGCTTCTGCTGCGAAAACAACAAGAACCTCGGAAAGCTTATGATCTTTGGTCAGAACAGTATGATGAACAACCGGATAATCTCATGCTGGCATTGGATGAAGATATCTTCAGCAACCTGATCACTTTTGCTTCTTTGAAAGATAAGACCATAGCCGATATTGGTTGCGGAACCGGCAGGCATTGGAAGCAACTATTAAAATATCGCCCCGCCAGGCTTATAGGACTTGATATTTCGAAAGGAATGTTGCAACATCTCAATGAAAAATACCCATTTACGGAAACGCGTTTGATCTCTCACAGTACATTGCCTTTACAAAATAATTCCTTTGATATGATCATTTCTACTTTGGTCATAGCTCATATCAGGAAGATTAAGAAGGCTTTTTACGAGTGGAACCGTGTGTTAAAATCCGGCGGTGAAATCATTATTACAGACTACCACCCGGAATTGCTGGGAAAAGGCGGTGACAGGACTTTCCTTTATCATGGGAAATTAATAGCGGTAAAAAACTACATTCATTCAATTGAGGAAATAAGGAGGCTTGCAGAAATTATGAATTGGCAGATAAGAGAATTTACAGAAAGGAAGATTGATGAAAAGGTTGCCCGTTATTATGAGGAAAAAGGAGCCACATCAATCTTCAAGAAGTTTCAGGGAACACCACTCATTTATGGAATGTATTTAAAGAAAAGAGATGTATTTGCATAACCTTCATGTAGTAGATGTCAATGGCAGTAACGAAGTCAGAACCATTCGTATTGTGGAGAATCGTATCAATGCGATAGGTACAGGAGATTCGTTACCTTTTTATGAGAAAGAGGAACTTTCCCTATCCTTTGAGCATGCGATTGTTTTTCCCGGCCTCATCAATTCCCATGACCATCTCGACTTTAATTTATTTCCTGCATTAGGTCATAAAACATATTCGAATTATATAGAGTGGGGTGCAACTATTCATAGAGAGTATGGAGGTGAAATTAAGGCGATATTGAGGGTGCCTAAGCCTTTACGTACACAATGGGGCATTTACAAAAATTTATTGAATGGTGTGACTACAGTCTTGAATCATGGTAACAAGCTTTCTGTTGGTATAACGCCCATTGCTGTTAATCAAAGTGAATATTCCCTCCATTCTATGCGGCTGGAAAAGAACATGATTTTTAAGATCAATAACCCGTTTAATATAAAAAGAAAGATCGTTATCCATATTGGAGAAGGCATTGATAAGGACACGTTTGATGAAATTAACAGGCTTATTCATCTGAATGTATTACGAAAGGCATTAGTCGGTGTCCATGGTATCGCCATGAATGAGGATCAGGCTGCCTTTTTTAAAGCCCTGGTATGGTGTCCTGATTCAAATTATTTCTTATTTGGGCAAACTGCCAAAATAAATAAATTGAAAGATAAGCTTCCGGTCATTTTTGGAACAGATTCCACACTTACTGGTAAGTGGAATATATGGGAACAGATTAGGATTGCAAGGCAAACAAATATGGTAACTGAGGCGGAGCTTTTTAATATGCTTACGATGGTCCCTGCTGATATATGGCAGTTACCCTTCTGCGGAAAAGTGGCTGAAGGTTATCAGGCGGATCTGGTGGTGGCAAAGATGAAAAACAAAGAGGCTTTAGCATCCTTTTTTACTATTGATCCTGCTGATATTTTATTGGTTTTACATAAAGGGAACATTCGGCTATTTGACGGAAAATTGTATCAAGCACTAAGCAACAGGCTTCCTGATATCAGTCGTTTCAATCCTGTATATATAGATGGTCAAGCTAAATATATCCTTGGTGATTTGCCGGGTTTATCAAGAATAATAAGAGACTACTATACCGATGCTTTTTTCCCTTTTACAGTAGAATAGATGTTCCGGTATAGGCAACCGTAATTGTTTAATATCCGTTTTCTATTAGCAAATATGTATGATTGAGAAGAACCATATAGTACCTGTCATTGATTTTTACAATGAAATAGCCCGGGAGTATGATCAACGCCTGACAGAGGACGATATGCGAGTTCGAAAAATTGTAGGTGAGGTATTTAGGCAGTATGTACCAAAAGGAAACGTACTGGATTTTGGGAGTGGGACAGGACTTGATCTCTATTGGTTATTGAAACATGAATACCGGGTCTATAGCCTTGAGCCATCTGTATCCATGAGAACAATAGCTAAAAATAAAAGCTATTCTATTCGTATAAAGGATCTCTTTTTCCTGGAAGAAAATATAGATGTAAATAATTGGACTGAAAATTATCTTCCGTGTGAGGAAAAAATGGACGGTGTTTTAGCCAATTTTGCTGTACTGAATTGTATCAAAGATATGACCGTATTCTTTGAAAGGATCTCATTGATTTGCGAGAATGAATGTCTTCTGATAGCATGTATTTTGGATGCAAGGCCTCATTTATGGGTGAAAAGATATGGGATAAAGAATTTCATTAGAGGGATATTGAGAGAGAGGATCACTATAAATAATTCATATAATGGAATGGTACACAAAGCATATATTCATTCTTTGCGCCGTATGAGGATATCATTCCGGCATTACTTTAATTTTATTAGTTATGACCCGATAGAAGGTTCTGATTTTACTCTATTAATACTTAAAAAGAAATGAAATCTTTCATAAATCCTATCATCAGGAAATGGGCATTTAGAGGTATTCATTCTCAGGATTTTTTTGCAGTGCATATATTGTCTGGTTCTCTTGAGGAAAGTGTATGGTTCAGGGCAGGTAAAGAAGAAATAGATATTAGCCGTTGCCATAGCGTGGCTTGTGAAAGACCTTTTTGTATAGCGGTTTGCCTTCCGGCTTTATATGCCGGACTAATGAGTAGAGGAGGTGCACAAGTTTACATTAAGAAAAGAGACGGTCCATGTGCCAAGCTTGTCTTGAAGCAGATGTGGATGAAAGAAGTATCTAATCATATTATCGTATTGTATGAAATTAATAGTGTGGTTTGTTACCAGCTTAGTCGCTTGCGGCAACTTCTTTTGCTGAGATATTTCCTTAGAAATAAGCGAAAGACCTTCAAAGAGGGACAGATATATGGCGCATTATATTCTTATCCCAGGAGGGTTATTGTTGTTTCTTACAAAGAAGGGAATTACTATAATATTTTCCCTATGGATTTTCAATGCCAGGTTGAAGGAAGTGATATTTACATGTTCGGGTTACGTACGTCTAACATTACGGTAGAGAAAATCATACATACAGGCAGACTCGTAGTTTCAGACACTGATGCAGTTGATATTAAGACTATTTATGATTTGGGCCGGCATCATAGCATAGCTCCGCCGCTTATGAATAGTCTTGCATTTAACACAAGCGACAGTGAGGATCTAAAATTCCCTGTTCCGTCTTTTTCATCGGGGTACAAAGAAATCGAATTAATAGATCATTATCAGGTGGGAAGCCATTGGCTGCTGATAGGAAGGGTTTTCAATTCAAAGCAAAAAAAGCTAAGCTGTTCACCCCTTTATCATGTTCATTTTTTTGAGTTTATAAAAAGTAATTATAAGGTACAAGATTATGATCAAGCTAATTGACTGTTCTTTTAATTACAGGCCTGAGATTAGCTTACCTGAGGTAGCCATTGAAAGCCATGCCCCGGCATACGGCTATGCACAGTTTTTACGGACGATGTTAAGTCTCGAAATCCTGGAACATATCAATTACGACGGAGAAGTAGTCAGCGATAAGGTACATTACAGGTTCTTTAAGTCAAATAAACATTTTACCCACATCCCCTTTAAAACGCTTCTTTATATAAGAAAAGCAAAAGCAGATGTAATCATTGTTCAGGGATTGATTTTCCCCTTACAGGTTATAGCTTTGCGGTTCGTGGTAGGAAGAAAATGTGCCATTATAGCACAGCATCACGGCCTGATGCCATGGAGGGGACTTAAAAAAATTCTTCAAAAGTTGGCGGATGGTTATATTCGGGGGTACCTTTTTACTTCATTGGATAATGCGAAGCCATGGATTGATCAGAAAGTTATTTCGGGCTATCACAAGTGTTATGAAGCATTAGAAGCTTCTACATTTTTTAAACAACAAGACAGACAAAAATCAAGGCTCAGACTAGGAATAAACGGTCATTATAATTTTCTTTGGGTGGGAAGGCTTCAGGTTAACAAAGATCCTGTCACTATGCTGGTGGCTTTTGAAGATTATTTAAACAAAAACCAGGATGCAAAGCTGTATATGATATATCAGGATGAAACGTTATTGCAAGAATTAAAGATGATTATGGAAACCAACCAGATTCTCCGGCAATCGGTTTTCCTATTAGGAAAAATCCCCCATGAAGAATTGCCTTACTGGTACAGCGCCGCTGATTTTTACGTTTCCTGCAGCCATCGTGAAGGAAGCGGCTTTGCCCTGCTGGAGGCTATGTCATGTGGATGCATCCCGGTAGTCACCAATATCCCGTCTTTTCGTAAAATTACAGCTAACGGGAAATACGGTTTCTTATTTGAGCCCGGGAATATTCCCGAACTTTTGAAAATACTTAACTCCTTATATTTGATAGACCGAACTGAATTATCCAGAGGTATGTTGGAATATTTCGAAGAAGAGCTTTCTTTCAGCAGTATTGCTGAGCGGTTATATTTTATTTTTAGCAGCCTGATGGCTAAATAAATTTATAGATTTAGGTATTTAAAGCGCGTTACCAAGATTTTAAAGTCTTCTTTCTTTGTCTTGTCCAAAGGACTCCTGTGGGGAAACAAAGAAATAAGCAAACCTTGCCTGCTAGGCAGGGAAAATTCAAGTGCTGACGCATCGGTACAGCATCGTTCCGAACTGACGAAAAATGACTAATCCGCCTTAGGCGGACCGCTACGGAAAATAATGCTCCGATTGTCCTTTACTCCATGATGAACCTTTGTGACGTTTGGCATTAACCTAAATCCAACCATATTTTCCGTTTAACGCTCCATTCTGCAAATTTCTTAACCCACGCCTTAGGCGAGGCGGGCTGTCATTTTTCTTATGCTTGCGCTGAAGCTTCAGCATAGGCGCAAGGCCGCTATAGCAAAGCCATGATTTCCATAGGCTACGCGAACAAAATACCTAATTCAATAATATTATAGTTAAAATCGTTTTTATGAAAGAATATGTTACTGCTACTTTTCGTCCCATTTACTACTTTTTCTGTATAGTACCCATGATTTCGATTACCGATTGCTGATGTTCTTTTTTGTACTGTGCATTCAGCGCCTCTTTATACACGCCTCCATCTTTCCAATATAATTTTCCATGAGAAAAAGGTTCTTTGTCATAAAAGTAGATTCCTTCGATCTGGTTATTTTTTGTAAAATTCATTCGTTGAGCTAATGATACGGTATCCTTTCCGAAATTAAAAATTCCCTGAATGGATGTTTCTGTGGTATTTTTCAACGTATCGCCAAAATCATAGCAAAAGGTTGGGCTGCAAAAGGCGTAAGAAAAATAAACAGAATCATTTGTATTACTTTTATAGAAAATATTCCCCTCAAAGCCGGTCACACCTCCTGTAAAGCCGGATGGGAACTGAATAGTATAACCATCTTTGAATTTTTCTGCATTCCAGGCAGCATGCTGCTTTACCTCATAAACATTTTTAACTCCCTGGTTCTCTTTATGGCAGGCTACCAGTAATATCCCCCAAAGGGTGAGTAAAATAAGGCTTTTCATTACACCAATGTTTTGACTTAATAAGTAAAAGTAACGTATTATAAAACGATCCATCCGGCTGTAAGGTTGCTTTTTTAGATTGAATTTGGAATTCACGAAGGGAAGAGAATCAATAGGTATGTTTTGCTGATGCAGCAACTCCGGTACTTTTATTTACGATCAATATAAATATGATCCCTGTAGATTTTTTGATGTCGCCTCCTGTCAGGGGAGTGATGGGGATCGGGAATATCCATGACGGCGGCTATGCAGTATATGGCTTGTTATTGGATAAAACCCGTATATTGCTGACTTATGGAGCCGGCCGGGATGGTGGATTTGAAGCACATTTCCACAGGCTTAGTGGGAAAGGCGTTCTCATGATTGATCCTAAGACAGAAATTATTTTATGTTGCAGAAAAGCACCCTCCTATTGTTGCGTATCCCCTTTTCTTTTTTCCTGATGCCGGTATTTTTCTTTGCGCTTAGCCAGGTACCGGGGATAGACTGGGGAAAGGCGGTGCTCATTTTTGTGATATTACATTTCATCATGTATCCGGCCAGCAATGGTTACAACAGCTATATGGACAGGGATGAGGGGAGCATTGGATTATTGAAAAAGCCGCCAAAAGCCACCAAAGAATTGTTCCATCTTACCATGGTGATGGATGCTGTGGTTGTGTTGCTTAGCTTATTTGTCAATATCATATTTGTGGTGTGCATCATTGCAACTATAGCAGCGTCGCACGCGTACAGTTACCGGAAGATTCGCCTGAAAAAATATCCGATTACAGGCTTTCTTACAGTGGTCCTTTTCCAGGGGGCGCTTACTTATTTTATGGTTTACAATGGGGCCAGCCTCGCTTCACCGCATCAAATACCCTGGCATGGAATGCTGATCAGCGCTTTGCTGTTTGGCGGCTTTTACCCGCTTACGCAGATATATCAGCATGAACAGGATTTTAAGGACGGTGTTCGTACAGTTAGCTATTTATTGGGGGTCAACGGTACCTTTATTTTCAGCGGATTGTTGTATTTGGCTGCGGAGATGGTATTGTTTTTTTATTTTAAAAAAGCTCATATAGAATATTTTTATTTGCTCCAGTTATTTTTTATTCCTGTCATAGCTTATTTTCTAATATGGTGGGCAAAAGTGAGGAAAAGCTCATCTAATGCCGATTATCATCATACCATGCGCATGAATCTTATAGCCGCTATAAGCATGAACCTGGCTTTTATTTTAATACTTGGAATGAATATAAGATGAAAGTTAAAATCTTATTTCAAGGCAAAGCAAACTAATAGGCATGAAATAACGTTTTTATAAAAAAGATATTTTTTGAGCAAGATTATATCCATTGGGACGGCTCTGCCACCTTATAAACATCAACAGTGCAATATTTTACAATTCATGCTGGATGTATATAACGTTTCTCTTTCCGACAAGCGCAAGATCGAATTGCTATACGATCACTGCGGTATTGAAAGCCGTTATTCCGTCATTCCCGATTATTCATTACCGGTAGGAGAACGCGTATTTTATCCGCGGTCAAATGACCTGGAACCCTTTCCTACACTGGAGAAACGTATGGATTGTTATCATGTCCATGCGCTGCCGCTTTCCATCAGGGCAATAGAAGGCTGCATGGATCATCATATTGATAAATCAGATATT
>SCQV01000334.1 GCA_004299085.1 Chitinophagaceae bacterium
CTGTTGATCCATATTTAAACCGAATCCGTATTTCAGACCTCCATATTTTGTTCCGTAAATGACATTCATAGAAGTGTTTTCACCACTAAGTTTCTCGTTAATTATCTGCCGGTAAGAAGGTGCTTTAGAAGAGTTGGCATAACCTAACAGGCGGATGCTGCCTGTATAATTTTTGAAATGGGTGCTTTTTTCAAGCTCAATAGTTTCTGAATGGGCTTTGCTGATATTCCAATTCAAATCCGGACCATTGGCATACGTAGCGACCAGTGCTTCTGCAAAGCGCAGAGTCCATTCTGGCTTAATAAACTCCACTGCTGCAAGATAGGTATAACCTCTTGTATTGGCAGGATAATCCCACGCTCCATTATTCATCAGCGACCAGTTGAGAAAATCAACGCGGGGATCGTGGCTTACCCTGTTATTGTCAAAAATATCTGAAATGGCCAGCTTTCCTATAGTGATATCAATGCGTGAGGAAGAAACAGTTTCCGGCAATTGGTTGGCATCGGCTGCAATCATCTCTTTAGCAGAATGATTTCCGATAGAAATATGCTGCCGTATAAAAGCACGCGCTACATATAATGCCGGCGCCGGATCCCCAATCCTGAAAGTTTCTCCGTTAGGAAAACCTGCAATACCGACTGCGTTGCTGATACCTCTGCCACCGGAAATTTCCGGATTAAAATAAATCGCTGCTCCCTTCCATAATTTTCTTCCCAGGAACAAGGTACTGGTCAGGGATAAAGCACTTTCGCCGCCGCCATCTAAACTGTTTTTCCCTGAATAGGGAGAACGGAAAGGCGGATGCGCCTGTAAAACGGTAGTCAACTGAAAATGATAACTCCATTCGGTGGAATCCATCTTGTCCTGCGCATTTAATTGAATTAAAATCGCCCCTAATAATCCTGTAAGTAAAAATAGCTTTTTCATTACTCTCACGATTGATATAGTTAATATTTTTCTGCCTTTATCTTCAGTCAAAAAGAGAAAATGTAGAGATATACATATTTTAAATTATCCAATAAGTTATTTAGATAAGATTAAGAACTACCTGTCTGATTCGTTAAATATTTATTGCAATGCCTGTTTAGAAATTTATCACTATCGTTTTCAAATAAGAAAGGAACCTTTAAGCTTTTCTGTTTCGGACTGACGCTGCTTTAATTTGATGCATGTTCTCATATTATTTTTTTTAAAAAGATGCCGGACATAAGCTCAGTTCACCCGGCTCCTTTCTGCTTCATTACCCGTTTTAACATGTTTTCGTTCCGTATGGCTATTACCAAAGTTCCAGGTAGCAGAAAATTTAATATTGCTGAAAACCTGGAAGTTGGTATAAATCTCTTTCAGGTTATTTACTGTGCTGTAAATAGTGGGAACGCTGGATTGCAATAAATCAGTCGCATTCAGCGAGAGACTGAGCTTCTTTTGCATGGTTAAAGCCTGTAATCCAAGATCAAGCTTGTAATAGGTATTTGACCTGCCGAAATGATCTACTTCGGGAAACTGGCACCAGAAATTTACTATGCCACTAATCGTTTTATTTTCATTAAAGGAAAAGGTATTATTTGTTGCTACGTAAAGTCCAAATCCCTGAATGCCGTTTATATAAGGTAAATGGGATTGTGCCATTGTATAATAAGCGTTTACCTGATTGTTGTTTTCCATCCATCTGAAAGGGTTTACAGACAATGACTCTGATATACCATAACGTTGTGTGCTGATAAAATTTAAAGGCTTGGTATGGATATAATTGCTGTCTGCATTACCGCGGGTAACATTCACATAGCCATTATGGATGATATTTAGGTAAATCGAAGAGGTTAAAATGCTCTTATACGTATGAGATAATTCTATATCGTTGATGTATTCAGGCTGAAGATACGGATTGCCTTCCACATAAGTATAAGCGGTCATTAATGATTTATATGGATTTAATTCCCAAAAAGTAGGTCGGTGTATTCGCTTATTATAAGTCAGCAAGAAACTATTTTCTTCGTTCGCATCATAAGAAACCAATAGTGAAGGGAATAATTTCAAATAATCATTTCTCATTTCCTGATTAAGGAAATAGGAAATACCCGTGGTTTGGGTTATCTCAGCGCGAAGCCCCGCTTGCATCTTCCATTTTTCAATCGTTTTTGTGCCTTCTGCATAAAGCGCCTGGGTATTCTCAATGTAACGATATTCATTACTAAGTGAATAGTTCAACTTCAACGAATCATTGATTTTATCGTAGTAATAAATGTTGCTGTAGTTATCAATAAAGCTTATTTTACTTCCTACCATAAATTCGGCGAAGGGAGTGGGCAATGTCAGATCAGCCTTTAAAGTATAGATGCGGATATTTTGCAAAGTGGTATCATGATATCGTGTCCTGCTGCCGGGATTCAGCTTGCCATCTCCCATATAGGTATTCGTTTCAAAATCGGATCTGTCGTTGCGGTAATAATTGAAATAATCTGCATCAAGGGTTAATGTTCTGCTGGATGAGCCAAGGTTTTGCAATAAATGCAGGTTGAAAGAATTACTGTTGTCTATTGGATAATAATCTGCATAGGTTCTTAAAGTTGAATCTATTCCGCCCAGGCTATTATATATAGGATCGTGCACATGATCTGCCCCATCGTAAACTCCTTTCTCAAACATATATTCAAAGCCAATGGTAGTGCGCGGACTTACCTTATAATCGGCTCCTGCAAGAAAATTATATCCAAAGTGCTTGTAATCTCCGGTATCCTTCATTGACCAATGCTGCTTCGGATAAAAAACATCTATTCCATAGCCTTCCAACTCACGTCCGTGAGTGTAGCCAATATTTCCATAAGCTGTAAGGCGGTCGTTTGTATAATTCAGATTGGCGCCTCCATTAATATAGCCATAGTTCCTGACGCCATAATAGGGCGGGTTGGTAAAGAGAAAACGCAATGCTGAACCTTCTATATCTCCGCTAAACCCCGGTTTCTCTGCATGTTTGGTAATAATATTTATCAGTCCGGCATTACCTTCTGCATCATAACGCGCAGATGGATGGGTGATGATTTCAATCTTTGAAATCTGATTGGCCGAAATGGATTTTAAATACCTCGTAAGCGCTTCGCCCGACAAATGAATCATGCGATTGTTGATCATAATGCTGACAGAACCCTTGCCCGCAATGGAAATATTATTGTTGTTAATCATGATTCCGGGAGCTTTCCCTAAAGCTTCCAATCCATCACTGCCTGCAGCACTGACACTGTTGGCTACATTATAAATGATGCGGTCGGCTTTCCGCTCAATAACAGGTTTACTCCCTGTAATCGTTACTTCCTTTAACGATTCATTTAATGGTTTCAAAAGGATTCGGATGGTTGTATCGTCGCTGATATGCAGCGTCAGTATTCTTTTTTGGTATCCTATAGTGTAAACCGACAGGTTGTAATTACCAAGCTGTAATTTTTTAAAGATAAAATGACCTGCACTGTCTGCCTGTGTGACCGACGATACTCCATCCTGCTGGTCTAATGAAACTGTAGCATAAGGAACAGGATTGTGCTTTTCACCGGTCACAATGCCCTTTAGCTTAGATTGTGCTGCCACGAAATCAGATGAAAGAATAATAAAAGATAACAGAAAGCAGGAATATTTAACATTCATAAAGATGTGATTAAGAGATTAGGACAAATTTTCCCCTGTAACAGGATTCAGCCATACAAAATATATTTTTATATCCCGATTCTTTCAATTTGTATGAATGGGAATCATTTTGTCTGAATGGTATTTTATGATATTTACATCTTCTCTACAGCCATGAATGAAACTTTCGAATATACCACCCTTTGATTACCTGTGTAAGCACACAATAGCCAAGTAACGTTGCAATCAGAAAAATGAAATAGCTGCCTGGCAGTCCCACAAGACTGATACTATGTCCTAACGGGGTAAATGGAATGGCAATTCCGGCAGCCATGATAACGCCGGTCAAAACCAACACCGGCAGGCTGGCGATGCTTTTGATGAAGGGCACTTTCTTTGTCCGGATAATATGAACAATCAGTGTTTGTGTCAGCAATCCTTCAATAAACCAACCTGATTGAAACAAAAACTGATGTGCATTTGAATTGGCTTTATAGAAATACCACATTAAAAAGAAAGTGGTGATGTCAAAAACAGAGCTGATAGGCCCGATGAATATCATAAAGCGGGCAATACCTCTGGCATCCCATTTTCGTGGACGGCGGATAAAATCTTCATCCATTCTGTCCCAGGGGATGGATAATTGCGAGAAATCATACAGCAGGTTTTGCACGAGCAATTGAACGGGTAACATAGGTAAGAATGGAAGAAAAATACTGGCGATCAATACACTGAAAACATTCCCGAAATTCGAGCTGGTCGTCATTTTGATGTATTTCATAATATTGCCAAATACTTCCCTGCCACGAAGAATACCTTCTTCAAGCACGAGCAGGCTTTTTTCCAGCATAATAATATCGGCGCTTTCCTTGGCAATATCTGCCGCCGTATCTACCGAAACACCTACGTCTGCAGCTCTCAGCGCCGCTGCATCATTGATGCCATCGCCCAGGTAGCCAACCGTATTTTTTAGTTCTCTTAATACTTGGATAATCCTCGCTTTTTGCATGGGATTCAATTTGGCAAAGACAACAGTTCGTTCTGCCAATTGCCCTAAATCTTTATCATTTAAATCGTCAATCTCATTTCCTGTAATGATATGCCGGGCATCTAATCCCACTTCTTTGCAAATTTTTCTTGTAACCACATCATTATCGCCTGTCAATACTTTTATGGCTACTCCATGATTCTTTAATGCCTGAATAGCCGGGCCTGCGCTTTCTTTAGGCGGATCCAGAAAAGTGATGAAGCCGGCGAGGATAAGCTCCTGCTCATCCTGAACGGAATAAGGGCGGTCTATCGGCGGCATTCTTTTGTAAGCTACCGCCACTACACGGAATCCGTCTTCGTTTTGCTTATTCATTTGCTCGATGGCCAGCTTCCTCAACCCATCCGTCAGTGATTCGGTATGGTCTTTCTCAATTTCAACGCCGGCACATATATTTAGGATTTCCTCTACCGCTCCTTTGCATATAAACAGGTTCTGGTTATGTTCCTTCTCTACGACTACCGTCATTCTTCTTCTTATGAAATCAAAGGGTATTTCGTCCACCATACGGTAATCTTCCGCGATGTTCAATTGATGATGTAATTCGGTATGTTCCAGTACGGCACGGTCCAGTAAATTTTTTAAGCCGGTTTGATGATAACTGTTTAAAAAAGCGAACTTCAGCACGTCTTCAGAAGTCTCTCCGAAAACATTGATATGCTTTTCTAAAATAATTTTATCCTGCGTGAGTGTTCCGGTTTTATCTGTACAGAGGATATTAATAGCGCCAAAGTTTTGAATGGCATTCAACCGTTTTACAATTACCTTCTTCTTAGACATGGCTAAAGCACCTCTCGCGAGGTTTGCCGTAACTACCATCGGCAGCATCTCAGGCGTTAGCCCTACCGCTACGGCGATGGCAAAGAGAAAAGCATCGCGCCAATCATGTTTGGCAAACCCATTGATAAGGAAAATAATGGGAACCATAATCAAAATAAACCGGATCAGGAGGAAAGTGACTTTATTGACTCCGATATCAAAGCTCGTCAGGTTGCGCCTGCCTGTAATCCCTTTGGACATGGAACCGAAATAAGTATTGCTTCCGGTAGCGGCTACCAATGCCACACCCGATCCGCTTACTACATTCGTGCCCATGAAACACAGGTTGCTGTTCTCCAGCATCTGATTGTTATGATTGCCGTTTGTTTTGTTGTTGCCGGTAATGGCTTGTACAGGCGCAGGACCATTGAACGCATATTTTTCCACCGGCAAAGATTCACCTGTTAAAACAGACTGGCTTATAAACAGATCCTTAGATTGTATTAAACGCACATCGGCAGGCACCATGTCGCCGGCAGACAAATGAACAAGGTCGCCAATAACTAATTCTTTAAAAGGAATTTCTATTTTTTGGGAAACCCCTTCTATTTGCCGGGTCACAGTGGCGGTATTATTCACCATGGATTTCAGCCTTTCCGCTGCTTTGGATGAACGAAATTCCTGGATAAAACGCATCAGCACACTGACCACAATCATGACGCCCACTACAATGGTAGCGCGAATGTCATCGGTAAAAAAGCTGACTAAGCCCAGCACCACCAAAAGGATGACAAATGGATTTACCAAATTCGTGTACATCATCCGGTACCACGAATGGGATCTTTCATGCGCTATTTCATTTTTCCCATGTTTTTCCTGTCTTTCTTCCACTTCTTCTTCTGATAATCCTTTTTTATCAGAGCCAAGTGTTGCATATAAAGTCTCTAGATCAACTGTTGAAATATGGTTGATGAATCCGAAAGAATATTTAATCTTTCCAATTCTTTTTTCTGTTTCTGTTTTTATTTTTTCGAGCAATTCCGTCATGACGGTTTAATTTTTCAGTGTGATAAATCATGATTAATTTAATGATGCCCGCAGGCGCTGAAAAATGTGGAATAAACTATCCACTAAAACATCATGGAATACTGGAGAAAAAGAAATAAATTAGGAAAGAAAAGGTGGAATGCTTCTCCCTTTCAGTTCCGGAAGAGGGAACTGTCGAAAGGGCAGGAAAGGGAAGAAGATGCATATACTTCCTTCCTTTCCATACTCTTACCATCTGTGGTATGAGCACGTTGAGAAGCATGAATGCCGGTGTTTAATATGTTGTTGCTACTATGACCTGAACCTGAGTCCATTATTTTATATGAACATTGATTAACGTTGCAAAGGTAAAATTAGTTTTCTTTCGGGCAAATTTTATTATTTAAATAGATTGCTAACGGGATGATTCGTTTGCCCTCTTGTAGTATTTTTAAAAATTCAATCAATCAGGTCGCTTCTGTTTTTCTTTCAAAGCGAAATATTCTTTGCCAAAATTGTGATCTGAAAGTTGTATTTCAATCTGCAAAATTGCCAAAGACAATTGCTTTCTTTTTCATAATAAAAAAGCCGCCTTCGATAAGGCGGCTCTTAACCACTGTTGCTTGCCAGATAAGGGTTAACTTAAAGCAGGATCTTCACCTTTGTCCGTTCGTATTTGATGTTTCTTATCAACCTTGCGGTAAGCCCATGCAAACACAAGTGGAAAAACAACCAGAGAAAAAATAGTTGCCGCGATCATTCCGCCAATGATTACCCGTGCTAATGGTCGTTGGCTCTCTGAACCAATACCTGTAGAAATGGCAGCGGGCAATAACCCGAGAATATCCATTAATGCAATCATTAATACCGGCCTGGTATAAGTGAATACTCCTTGCTTAATGGAATTAAACAAAGCATTAGGTGAATGGTGTGATTTTTCTAAATTTTGCTTGAATGCAGAAATCAGCAATACACCCTGCAGGATACAAATACCAAACAGGCAGATAAATCCAATGCCTGCGGAAATGCTGAATTCCGTTCCCGTAATAAAAAGAGCCGCAATGCCACCTACTACGGCGAACGGAACGTTGAGAAATACTAATCCTGCATCCTCGAAATTACCAAACATGGCAAGTAGAACTATGAAAATAAGCAAGAGGCTTACGGGAACAACCTGAGTGAGCCGTTTGGAAGCGCTTTGCTCATTTTGAAACTGCCCCTGAAACTTCATGCTGTAGCCTTTTTTCAAGTGTACCTGAGCGTAAACTTTCTGAATGGCTTCTTTCATGGTGCTTCCCATATCTCTGCCACGGATGGAAAATTTTACGGCAGAATAACGTTGATTGCCATCTCTGAAGATCAGACAAGGTCCGTCTCTTTCTGTAATATCTGCAATTTCTCTGATGGGTACTTTGGCGCCGCTCATCGTCGGAACCATCAGGTTTCCTATATCAGCTATGTTTTGTCTGAACTCTTCCGGGAAACGGATGCGCACGTCAAAGATCTCTATACCTTCATATAATTCCGTCGCGGTAGCTCCTCCGATGGCCATTTGAACGACTGCATTGGCATCGGCTGCACTTACGCCATATAATGCCATTTTTTCTCTGTTCAAAACTATATCCACCTCTGGCTGGCCAATACTATGAATTACACCTAAGTCTGTAATTCCTCTTACCTTTTGTAAAATAGTAAAAGCATGCTGTGCTTTCTCTTCCATATAATCCAGAGAATCCCCCCATATTTTTAAGCAAATTTCCCCTTTTACACCTGAAACTGCTTCTTCCACATTATCTGAAATAGGTTGAGAGAAATTAAGATCGGCACCCGGTATAACAGAGAGGGCATGAGACATTTCACTAATAAGTTTTTCTTTAGAGCAGGTATCAACCCAATCCGGTTCAGGATATAAGATCACATCAAATTCATTATTATAAAATCCTGTCACATCTGTTCCATCGTCAGGTCTCCCTGTTTGAGATACCACTGTTTTTACTTCGGGAAAGCCGGCCATGATTATTCTCGCCTGCTGAGCAATCTGAACTGATTTCTCTAAAGAAACACTGTAAGGTAATTGTATGCGAACCCATAAGGCACCCTCATCCATTTCTGGCAGAAATTCTGTTCCAAGAAACTTGAAAGAATATAAACCGATTATAATCACTATTCCTGAAATAATAAGTACCGTTCTTTTATGGCGAAACACAAATTCAAAAGCCTGCATCATTCCTTTCATGATATAATGAACAACGGGATTATGTCTTTCCCTGACATTCTTCCTTATCAGTAAGCTAAATAAAACAGGGACTAAAGTCAAAGTATAGACCAACGCTCCGAACAATGCCAGCCCTAAGGTATAAGCTAAGGGAGAAAACAATTTTCCGGCTACCCCCTGAAAAGCAAAAATGGGGATAAGGGCAAGGATGATGATAATCTTTGAAATGAAAATAGATTTTCCCAAAGAAGCTCCTTCCTTTCTGATCATTCCCAACTTGGCTATATTGTTGAACTTCTCCATCCCAATTTCTTTCGCTTTCAGGTCGAAGAGCACAAACAGCCCTTCCACCATGACGACCGTTCCATCTATGATGATCCCAAAATCCACCGCTCCTAACGACATCATATTAGGCGACATACCCATAATGTATAAGCACATAAAGGCAAAAAGCAGGGAAAGCGGAACGATTAAGGCAACTATGAGTGTAGTTCTCCAATTAAACATGAACAATAACACTATAAGTGTTACCAGCAAAATACCTTCCACCATATTATGCATGACCGTGTTGGTAGCTGTATCAATAAGAGTTTCACGATTATAATAAGGAACTATTTTCGTGTCTGCCGGAAGCACTTTTGTGTTTAAT
>SCQV01000335.1 GCA_004299085.1 Chitinophagaceae bacterium
GGATTTTATGCGCCGCAGGGGCGCACACTCAGGATACCTGTCAATTTCCCTGATCTTCCTGAAAAGCTTTCTTCTTTCCGGTATAAAGATTTTCGCATCACAAATTTTGAAATGGAAACATCCGCTATTTACGGATTGGGAAAGCTGATGGGACATCATTGTTTGTCAATTAGCACCATCGTAGCCAACAGGAGCACCCATCAATTTAGTAAAGATGCCAAAAAAGCGGTTGAAAACATGATTACGAAATCTTTGGAAGTACTTTTAAGTGCCGTTTGAAAGTTTCAAGTTCCAAGTTCCAATGTTCCATGTTCCAAGTTTCATGTTCCAAGTTCCAAGTTCCAAGTTTCATGTTCCATGTTTCAAGTTCCAAGTTTCCAACAACTCTGAAACGACTCTGAAACGACCCTGGAACAACTCTGGAACAACTCTGAAACCATCATGGAACAACTCTGAAACAACCCTGAAACGACCCTGAAACTTTCCCACCTTCCAACTTTTACGTTTACCTTTGCTTAAAATTAAGTACATGACTATTTATTTCAAAAAATATCAGGGTGCCGGTAATGATTTTATTATTCTGGATAACCGTGATGGGCAATATAGTAATTTGACACAAAAACAAATCCTTATTTTGTGTAATCGTCATTTTGGCGTAGGTGCTGACGGGCTGATGATGTTGAATAATCATGATGAGGCTGCTTTTGAAATGAAATATTTTAATGCAGATGGGAAAGCCGGTTCGATGTGTGGCAACGGTGGGAGATGTATCGTTGCTTTTGCTCATACAATGGGGTTAGTGAAAGATAAGGTCAGCTTTATGGCTTATGACGGATTGCATGAAGCGGTATTGGTAAAAGACGATTGGGTGGAGTTAAAAATGAGTGATGTCAATGGGGCTGAGTTTGGGGACGATTTTGCAATTCTGGATACCGGCTCTCCGCATTATGTGAAATATGTAGAGCATCTGGGTGATGTAGATGTGGTGCAGGAAGGAAGGAAGATCAGGAACAGCGGGCGTTTCAGGAAGGAAGGCATTAATGTGAACTTTGTGGAATATGGTACGGATCATTTGCTGGTCAGGACTTATGAAAGGGGCGTGGAGGATGAAACAAAAGCTTGCGGAACAGGTGTGACCGCAGCGGCGCTGGTGGTGGCAGGGAATCAAAACACAGCGTATCAAATACCGGTTGCTACCAATGGCGGGAATCTGGAGGTCCGGTTTGATAAAATAGATCAGAAACATTATAAGAATATCTGGCTTTGCGGCCCGGCTGAATTTGTGTTTGAAGGAGAAATTGAACTGAAGTAGTTTGAGAGAGTTGAGAGGTTCGGATATGATATACATCCTGATGACTTTCCGTTTTTGTGACCTTTTAACTTTATAACTTTAATCTTTTAATTATTATCCGTGAATCATTCATTTAACGTCCGCGTTTATGGTATTTTGATCAATGAGAAAGATGAGATTCTGCTTAGCGATGAATACATCAAAGGAAATGCTATCACTAAATTCCCAGGAGGCGGACTCGAGTATGGAGAAGGTACGCTTGACTGTTTGAAAAGGGAATGGCGGGAAGAGTTGGAACAGGATATTGAAGTGAAAGAGCCTATTTATACTACCGACTTTTTCCAGATATCTGCTTTTGGGGACGGCAGACAAATCATTTCTATTTATTACTCTGTAAAAACGGTTTCGCCATTTGTCAAAACGGTAAAATTAAAGCCATTCGATTTTGATGAATTAGTTGACCAGGCGCAGGCACTGAGATGGATGCCGGTAAATGAATTGACGGGGGATGCAGTTACTTTGCCTATTGATAAAATTGTAGTTGGGATTATAAAAAACAAACAACCCCATCACCCCACACATTAAACGGTCTAATTGGAAACTGTGAGGCGCTGTATTGAATGATGAATCTCAGCAGATATTTGATCCATCATTTCGTACCTTCTTTTGTGAGCCGCTCTTTTACTTGGTTTTAATTCACACATACTTTTTCTTTGCGCTATAGCAGGCAATAGGAACCATCCGTCTTTCGTAAGACTGCCTCCAGACTCCATCCATAGCTTATCATAGTCAAAATTTATTTTGTGAAACCACGGAATGTAAACCGCATGCTTGCGACGGAATGCCTGAATAGATTGTCCTGCTCCATAAACAATCTTAATTCCCATTTGCCCGGCAAACTCTTGGACGGCAAAAACCATCAATGCTTTGGGTCTGAGTCCATTCATGAGATTCTGCAGCGCTTTTGCAATATTGATATCTTTATTTTTATAACCCTGGATACATCCGATACGGCAGACCCAACCTGCTGCCGGAGTATTTTCGAAAGAAAAGGACGCCCCTGCAATAGCATTGCCAAATTTTTCACATTGAAGCGTAAATACCAACTCGCCTTCTTTCCGGTAACGTTCGTCATAACCTAAAATGATGGAAGCTTCCGATTCATCTTTTAACCGGAAAGCCGCCACCCGAAAATGCTTTTCACTCATCACGGCCTCCATAAAGCGGTCTCCTTTACCTCCGATAAATTCGTAGGTGTCTAAAATAACTTTTACTTTTTGTTGTCTGTCCCATTGGGTGGACATATACACCCTAAACGGTTTTAAGTAAAGCCTGGGCCTGTGTATGGCAATGTGAATATACTCCGGCGAATAGAGCTTTTTAAACCATTTTGAAGCAAAATAAGGATGCATACAGGCATGCCAGCAACTTTTATATTGTTGCTTTCGACAATAGCTTTTCCCTTCTACGGAGAAAGCCTTTGCGGCTAATTTCCATCCTTTGGTTACCGTGGAAAACATGTATGCTTTTTTAGTCTTTACCGGGTCAAAACCTGCTTAAGAGGATGCAAAAATATCTTTTCCCCCATCTAAAAAAAATAATAATTTTTCCCCTTTTACCTGAATAATATTTCGGTATCTGTTTGCCGAATAAATTATCTTGCGTAGGTTTGTTTCCATTTTTAGCAATACGGTCAGCATAAACCCACATATTCAATATGAAAATCAACTGGAAGAAAAATATATTGCCTCATGTCATAGCCATCGTGGTATTTATTATTTTAGGCTTTGCCTATTGTAATCCCGTATTACAGGGAAACGCTGTCAGCCAGGGCGATATGACCCAGGTGGAAGGCATGGCACATGCCAGTAAAATGTTTTATGATTCCACGCATCAGACGCCGCTATGGACGAATAGCATGTTCGGCGGAATGCCTTCTTACCTGTTTTATACAGGACCTTCTTCCAATAAAATTGCCTTCCTGAATAACCTGACCACGCTCTGGCTTCCCAATCCGGTCAATATGTTGTTTATTGCCATGCTGGGCATGTATTTTTTGCTTTGCATATTTGGGTTTAAATACTGGGTTCGTTTATTCGGAGCAGTGGCTTATGGATTTTCTTCCTTTAATGTAATCCTGATTACAGCCGGCCATGTCACTGAATTGATGACGATGGCATGGATGGCGCCGGTGCTTGCCGGAGTAATTTTGTTATACCGGGGCAGATATTTGTTTGGAGGAGTTATAACGGCGCTTGCTTCCGCCTTGCTGATTTATAATAACCATTTTCAGATTATTTATTACACGCTGATTATGCTGGGATTTTTGGTGATCGGCCAACTGATCATGGCTATAAAAGAAAAGCAATTTAAGAAGTTTATTATCGCTTCCTTAATATGTATTGGTGCTGCCATTATTGCCGCTATTCCTTCTTCGGATAATCTGCTGATCACCCATGAATATTCCAAATACTCCACGCGGGGAAGCCAGTCGCAGATTACCTTGGTCAATAATACAGAAAGCCAGGTTAAAAAAGGAGGGTTAGGCCTTGACTATGCCTACATGTGGAGCCTGGGGAAATTAGAAACTTTTTCTATTCTTATTCCTAATATTTACGGAGGTCCGCCGCAATCACCGGATTTTATCAGTAATTCAAAAACGTTTCAGACACTTTCCCAAATGGGCGTTGGCCAGCAGCAGGCAGCCAATATATCGCAACATTTTTTGTATTGGGGTCCACAGCCTTTTACCACGCCCGTATATTTCGGAGCGCTGATATGCTTTTTTTTCATTTTTTCGTTTTTCCTCATAAAAAGTAAGTATAAATGGTGGATTCTGGCCATTACATTGTTATCTTTTTTCATGGCTTGGGGAAAGAATTTTTCCGCTCTGAATGATTTCCTTTTTTATCATTTACCGTTGTATAATAAGTTCCGTGCCCCTTCCATGATGATGGTCATCCCTCAGCTCACTTTCATTATCATGGCTTGTTGGACTCTGAATGAATTATTATCAGGGAAATTGAATAAAAAAGAAATCTGGGATGGCTTGAAGAAAACTTTATATATCACAGTGGGAATGATTGTCCTGGTATGGATTATTGCTGGTTCTATGGGATTCACCGGTGGTCCGGACGATGCTTCCTTCAGGCAACAGGCGGGGGAGAAAGTGATGAACGCCATCAGGGATGACCGCGCATCCCTGATGCATAAAGATGCTGCTCGTGCTTTGATACTGGTGTTGTTATTATTTGCAGCATTATGGGCATTGATTAAAGAAAAAATAAAGCCTGTTCATTTCTTTGTAATTGCCAGTGTCTTATTACTTTTTGATTTGTTTAGAGTGGACAGCCGTTATCTGAACAGCAATAATTATGTTCCTTCTGATGAACTGGCAGGCATCATTCAGCCCAGTCCGGCGGATCAGCAGATCTTGCAGGACAAAGATCCGGATTACAGAGTGTTAAATCTCAGTGGCGGAATGCAGCCAATCTTTAATGATGCGCTTACGTCTTATTTCCATAATTCCGTAGGCGGTTATAGTCCGGCTAAACTATGGCGTTATCAGGATTTGATAGATTTTCAAATAACACCGGCTATTCAGAATATTTATGCTACTCTACAAAATAAGAAAGCTTTGGATTCCTCGGATTTGAATATTTTCAATAGTTCACCCATTCTTAATTTACTGAATACAAAGTATTTTATCATCAATCCGAATGGCGCTCCAGTCGTCAACAAAGATGCTTTGGGAAATGCCTGGTTTGTGAGTAACATACAATGGGAGCCGAATGCCGACAGCGAAATGCTGGCGATGAATCATTTTGATCCGAAGACAACGGCGGTTATTAATCAGTCTTTTAAAGGTAGCTTAAACGGCGAAACTGCCTTAACAGATTCTACAACGCATATTCAGTTGACACATTATTCGCTGAATGATATGCAGTATGCATCGGATAATGCACAAAATGGGTTTGCCGTATTTTCAGAAATATATTATCCTGCCGGATGGAAAGCTTATATAGATGGAAAAGAATCGCCGATCATTCGTGTGGATTATGCTTTCCGGGGATTAATGATTCCTGCCGGAAAACATACCATTGAGTTTAAATTTCATCCAAAAACGTATTTTTTAGGACAAGAAATATCCGGTATTTCTTCGGTGATTCTCATCTTGTTAGTTATTGCAGGATTAGTTTGGGAAATAACCAGAAGGATGAAAGTGGAAGCTATACCGGAGGCGCCTGAGAAAGTTATTCCGGTGAAGAAGGTGGTGAAACCGGGGAACAAAAAATAGTAGGAAAATGAAGAATGGATTGTATTAATAACAATGAAAGAGGTATCACACTAACAGGTTAATTTATAATAGCCAAAATATTTGCGGGACAACTTATAATATCATAAATTAGTGTGTAAGCAGCAATTTTTATGAGCACTCTACAAAGTCAGAAAGAACATTTTAAAAGTTGGTTTGACAGAACAATCAAGGAACAGTCTGAAATTCGGCAAGAATTAATTGGGCAAAGTATTACAGAAATATTTTATACCCAAAGAGTAGAAGGTTGGGACATAACTATAAAAGATGAGACAGTTATTCATATTCCATTGGGTTATTTAACTTTTGTAACATCAAATAGAAATATTTACGAAATCAATACAAGCTACCAATCATTTTGTGGTGGACTTTTCGGAATAATGTTGCGCAAAAAAGAAACAAAAGAAACTTATAACCCTTCGATTTTTCCTTTGATTAATCAAATGGTTCTTGACAACAAATGGAGCAACATCAGTAAATTGAAAATAAATCAAATAGAATGGAATTGGACTGAGCCGACTTACAAAGCGAGCCATCAAATTTTGACAAAACGAGAAGCCCTAAAATATTTATTTGAAGACTGCTTTTTACCAGAAAACCTTACTTTCCAGTTTGACAATGAAAAAAAAATTTATTTTTTTGTATTAGAACCAGACGAAGAAATTATAGATAAACAAACATACAAACTATTAAGTTGTGGAGAAGAACTAATGATTTTTTTGGATGAAACTAAATTGCGGATTTGGAATATAAATACAATCGGTTTCCAAATACAAGTTGACTAAAACTGTTGACTACGTTGGTTTGCCACAAGTGGGGCTGAAGGAATAACAATGAGTATTTGTAACATTATTCAACGATAGTTCCGGCTGAAGAAACGCTATTGAACGATAGAATAAGCAATGAACTTTTTATTATAAATTTGGCAACGGTTCTGGTTAGACGGAATGCTAATGCCACACCTGCAGCAGCCCGTAAGCGTTAGCGATCTGGCTAAAACGACATACAACAATGAGAGAAACTTGGAATCAAAAACAATATTGGCACTGACCTTTATTTTCTTGTAATTCCTGAACCTGAAGTACATGGATACAGCACAAATATCTAATTGCAATTATTCGGATTTTTTACAAATTCTTACAGACATAAAGGATTTTTGGGGTAATGATAGAACTCTTTCGTACCATCATCCAATGTTTATAAACGAATTTGGGAATACCGCGTTTGTTATAAAAGATAACGGCAAGGTAATTGCTTATCTTTTTGGTTTTATGTCGCAGACAGAAGAAACAGGTTATGTTCATCTTATTGGAGTAAGACAAAATCATCAAAATAAAGGATTAGGCAAAAAATTATATAGACACTTTATAGAACATTTGAAGAACATAGGTATTCAAAATCTTAA
>SCQV01000336.1 GCA_004299085.1 Chitinophagaceae bacterium
ATATGTTCCTCTGGAACAACTGTCGTCCGCCTCTGGCGGACGCATTATGGGTAATAGGTATAAATCAATATATGTAAATGTTCCAGAGGAACATTTCGTGACAAATTGGGGGTATTTAAATGCCTCTTTCTATTTATCTTTATCCATTTATTTCAATCCTTATTCTGGCTTCAGATGTACGGCCTGCTATCATGTCAATAGCATATCGGGATTTTTTCGCAGGAAAATATTTTCTATGACGCTGATTGGTTGACGGAAACAATTTCTTAACTTGAAATGGCTGATATCCCTTCTTTAAAAGTCTGGCAATGAACATCCAGTATATTCTTTATATTCTTTGAATAACCACCGCCCATGCTGACCTGAACCGGTATTTTTAATTCTTTGCAATGATTAAAAACAATCCGGTCCCGTTCTTTGCAATCCGCTATCGTCAGCTTCAGCTTTCCCATCTGGTCAGTTTCCAGAACGTCTGCTCCCGCCTGATAAAATACAAAGCCAGGATGCAACATTTTAAATAGATGATCCAACTGCTGTTTCAAGATAGCGAGATATTGCGTCCCATCCGTTCCATCCGATAATCCGGTATCCAGATCAGATTTTTCTTTTTTAAAAGGAAAATTGTTTTTGCCATGCATGGAAAATGTGAATACCCGTTTTTCCCGTGTAAATATCTCTGCAGTTCCATTTCCCTGATGTACATCCAAATCAATCATCAGTATTTGGCGGATGTTATAATGATCGAGCATATACTGCGCTGCAATAGCCTGATCATTTAAAAGGCAAAAGCCTTCGCCCCAATTACTTCCTGCATGATGTGTTCCACCGGCAATGTTGAATCCGATACCCGTTTTGAGTGCGCATTCTGCGGCGGTAACAGTCCCCTGCGCAATCCGTAGTTCCCGTTCTACAAGCTTTTGACTCAACGGAAATCCTATTTTCAGGATTTCCTGCCTGCTCAACTGAAGCGTTAAAAGTCTCCTAAAATATTCTTCTTTATGAACGGGAGCTATATATTTTTCGTCCAGCATCTCCGGAATAAAATAGGCATCTTCCTTTACAACCCCTTCATATAATAACTGGTCATGCAGCAGTTCATATTTCAACATAGGAAAACGATGGCCTTCCGGAAGCGGGAAGTTAAATATAGGATGCCATGCTATAAAAGGCATAGATTTTGCTAAATTTAAATTTGCCCAAAGTTACATATTACCGTTTTGCTGACGGCATCACAGCCGGAAAAATAATATTCTGTTATGGAACAGCAGCATGATGAATCTGGTAATAGAAGATGCTTTTATATGGTATGCGTAACGGTTAAGATTCTTTTCCATGCAGCCTGAACAAAATCCTCAATAAAAGGTTAAATAAGAAGAGTGCGGATAATTTTCAATGTATTATAAACGTCTTATAAATAATAACTGGATACTTTTTTATCTGCGGTTAGAAAGTTTTTTCCACTATATAAAAGAAGCTGCCATGAAAAACAAAATCGGACTTTACTTTCAGTTGGAAACTGAAGATCCCCGCGATTCTTATTCCGCTGTTAAGCAGACACTGAGCCGTCTCGAACAATTGGAAGAGGAGGGATTGAATGTTCAATACTTTGAGCTGAGATTGAAGAAATTAAAAGGACTGCAAAAGGCGAAAGGTGTTTTCATGAAATTAGACGGCGAAGGCGGAACTTTTATTGAGAATGAAGCTTCCTCCCAATGGAGT
Source organism: Chitinophagaceae bacterium (assembly GCA_004299085.1). Taxonomy (GTDB): domain Bacteria; phylum Bacteroidota; class Bacteroidia; order Chitinophagales; family Chitinophagaceae; genus FW021-bin31. The sequence goes on from SCQV01000336.1 coordinate 1,720, forward strand.
CAGGCATTTGATGATGCGTTTGAACGCATCCATCATAATTTGAGAAGCCTGAATAGTTCCTATTCCGATAGCGTTCAGTATGTTTGAGGGACCATTTAAGAACGAAATTCTTCTTCACGGCGCAAACCTATGTTTTTGTAAAAAGGTATAATTGTGTCTTCTTTTAACAAAGAAAAGATCAATCAGAGAGATCGAATGATTTAATGGCTTCTCCTAAATCATGCACTTTTGTATGGTTGTTTTTTAAGGAGCGGCGGATAATGCTACTTCCGATAGCACTTCTGTATCCACTGGCACAATGCACTACAATAGGTTTATTTTCCGGTATAGATTTTATATTATTTCTTAATGAATGTAAAGGAATGTGGAGGCTGTTGGTGAAAGAACCGGCAGCAGCTTCGGCTTCAGTGCGGACATCCACAATGGTATAATCATCCGGATGAAGGCTAAAGTCGGTGAGGTCAAATGAAGGAGCTATGTGTATCTCATCATGCAAAACATAGGCGCTCACGATAAATGATTCATATCCTATTTTGGCTGTCCGTGAAATGATCTGTTTCAGCAGAAACAGATTTTCGGCAACAAGATAGAATTTTTCATAAGGAGCAATAATGGTTCCCAGCCAGGTTTCGAACTGCAAATCTTCGGGAATATTTATTGAATTATCAAGGCTGAATGCTTTAAACTTAGCAGGTGTTCTGGTATCTACAATCAGGATTTCCCGATTGAGAAAATGCGATTCTTTATTATTCTTTAGTGAACCGCCGATACTCACCTTGCCGATGCTTTCAAAGTAAGCGGGCGCCCCTTTCACATTCATGTCCACATCATATCCGAAATATTTCGGAATGAATGGTTGACCTTCTAATAAGGCCTTCACGAATTCCCGCTCCTGCATAGGCTGCAGGCACCAGTTATATTTTCTTTCTTTACCGATAGTATTGGAACTTTCCGTGGATAAATTTCTTCCGCAAAATGAGCCTGAACCATGCGCAGGATAAATAATAACCTCATCGTTCAGAGAATGAAACCTCTTCAAAGAATGAAACATCCGGCGTGCTAATTCTTCCCGTTTTTGATGGATATTCCCAGCTTTCTCTCTCAGGTCTGGCCGTCCGCAATCGCCTATAAACAAGGTATCTCCGGTAAATGCGGCTATATCTTTACCTTTTTCATTTTCCAGAATGATAGTTATGCTGTCAGGGCTATGGCCCGGCGTATTCCAGGCTGTGAGCTTTAACTTTCCCAATGTAAAAGACTGCCCTTCATCAAACGGTTGCTGTGGATATTTCGCTCCAATCAATTTACTGCTGTAAATCCTCGCGTTGGTTACCTGGTGGATTTCAAGATGGCTGCTTACAAAATCCGCATGAGGATGAGTCTCTATTACCGCTTTAATAACAACATTATTTTCATCGGCAAAATCGTAATACGGATGGGGATTTCTTGACGGATCAATGATCACCATTTCATTGCCGTCAATGACGGCATAAGAATAATGTGAAAGATTCTTGTCTTCAAATTGTTTGATTATCATAGCAGCAAATTTTTCAGAGATACACCCGTGAACATCTGTAAATAAATAAAAGAACATTTACAGGTTTTTAATCTATAGATTAAGTATGTAAAAGTAATCTAATCCGCTCATAAAATATTGCAAAATTTGACCGGTGGATTATCAATGACAGACAGCCAGTAAAAGCATCATTGCATTATCTTCAGAGCATAGATAGGATGCGGAGGGTATCTTCAATCAGTTCCCTTGAAATATCCAGGTGAGTGACCATTCTGATTTGATTGGCAGAAATAGGAATGACCAGCATATTATTTTCTTTTAATTTTTGTGCGAGCGAAGCTGCCGTATATTTTCCTCTCACTTCAAAAATCAGGATATTGGTTTCTACCGGCAGTATTTCTCCGATAAAGTCTTTTTGTTTCAAGGCTTCTGCTATCTGTTTGGCGTGAGTATGATCTTCTGCCAGTCTTTTTATGTGATGATCAAGCGCATATATGCCCGCTGCCGCGAGGAAACCCGCCTGGCGCATACCACCGCCAAATACCTTTCGAACTCTTTTTGCTTTTGCAATAAAATCTTTGGCGCCTAATAAAACAGAGCCCACAGGACAACCTAATCCTTTGCTCAGGCAAATAGAAATGCTGTCAAAAATTGTTCCATATTGTTCCGGAGTTTCTTTTTTTGCTATCAAGGCATTAAACAGCCTCGCCCCGTCTAAGTGTAATTTTAATTGGTGTTCGTTACAGACTTCTTTTATTCTTTTTATTTCTTCAAAATCATAACAGCTACCGCCACCGCGATTAGCCGTATTTTCCAGGCATACTAAAGAGGTGTGTGGCTTATGTACATCATCCGGGTTTATAGCCTGTAATACCTGTTGAGCCGTTATTCTCCCCCGGTCTCCATGTAGGACTCTGGCCTGTGAACCTGAATTTCTGGCCATTCCGCCACCTTCATAAACATATACATGCGCATTGTCGGCACATATCACTTCATCGCCGGGCTGGGTATGCACTTTGATGGCGATTTGATTCGTCATCGTGCCTGAAGGACAAAATATCGCCGCTTCCATTCCAAACATTCCTGCTATTTTTTCCTGCAAAGCATTGACACTTGGGTCTTCTCCAAAAACATCATCCCCGACCTTCGCATCCATCATGGCTCTACGCATTTCCTCCGTAGGCCGTGTCACTGTGTCACTCCTGAAATCTGTCATTATTAAAAAGTTTTAAGATGAAAACTAAACATTTTGTTTCTCGAAAGGTAATGCTTTAAAAAAAATTAAACAAGGGGCAAATCTCTTTAAATATATGTTAAAATCAATGAGTTAGCTAAAATACAGATTATGAAAATAACGTTTCACTTTATACCTTGGTAGCTTGAAAATGGATGCTTTTGGTTATATAAAAATAAAATACGACCTTTGCGCCCGTTTTCAAGAACCCTTTGGTCTGAAATTTGTTGTTACAACAGCGGTTTTTAATCTACTTTATTGTGGCTTTGAACAATTGAACCAAAGCGGTATTCCGATGTTAATCAATTGAAATTCGGATTTTTTAATCAGTTTAGTTTTAATATTTTAAACAACAAAGAAAAGGAAATAATATGAGGCAGCTAAAAATTGCCACCCAAATCACTAACCGTGATTCCCAAGCTGTAGAAAAATATCTACAGGAGATTTCCAAGATTTCCCTATTGACCCCTGAAGAAGAAACTACCCTCGCTCAAAGGATCAAAATGGGAGACCAAAAAGCGCTGGAACGCTTAGTAACCGGAAATTTACGTTTTGTGGTTTCTGTGGCCAAGCAATATCAGCACCAGGGATTATCCCTGAGCGACCTGATCAATGAAGGTAACTTAGGCTTGATTAAGGCTGCACAGCGTTTTGACGAAACCAAAGGTTTTAAATTCATTTCTTATGCAGTTTGGTGGATTCGCCAGTCTATTTTACAAGCTTTGGCTGAACAGGGACGTTTAGTGCGTTTACCGCAGAATAAAATCGGCACTTATAACAAGGCCAACAAAGCATACATCGCTTTTGAGCAGGAGCACGAACGTGAACCGTCCACTGAAGAGCTGGCTGAATTATTGCAAATGAACGAAACTGAAATCAACAATATTTTCCAGAGCAATACCCGGCACATGAGTTTGGATGCACCCGTTCATGAGGCTGAAGATGTGGCTATGGGTGATTTGATGGAAGGCGATGGTGAAACGGATGATGATGTGATGCGCGATTCCCTACGTGAAGAGATTCGCCGTGTGCTCAAATCTCTTAGTCCCCGCGAATCTGAAATAGTGAATGCTTATTTTGGACTGGATGGCGAGAATGGAACTTCTATTGAACAGATTGGACAAAAGTATGATCTGACTAAAGAACGTATTCGCCAAATCAAAGAAAGAGCTATCAAGCGCCTTCAGAAAGCACGTTATAGCAATGCGTTGAAAACTTATCTGGGACAGTAAGATCAATTTTTAACAAAACGATACCCGGACCGTCTCTACAAATGTAGAGACGGTTTTTTTTCAGGTTAGTCTGTTCATCGTTATCTTTGGCTTTTATTTTTTAGGAAGTTGAGAGGCAATATGTTTAAACATTTAATATTTATTGGTGTAGTCCTTGTCTTGGGTTGTTCTTCTTGCGAAAAAAATATTCATATTCAATTGCATGATGCTGGGGAAGAATTGGTCGTGGATGGAAGCATTGAAAACAAGAAACCTCCGACGGTTGTATTGACACGCAGCCTGAATTTTTTCTCAGCTATAGACACTAATCTTCTCAAAACCTTGTTTGTGCACGGCGCCGTAGTGAGCGTAACAGGTAACGGACATACGGTAACCTTATCAGAGCATGAGGTAGATACGCTGAATGGCAACAAGTATTATTATTATACAACCGACTCTTCCGATGCAGATTTGATGAAAGGCAAAGAAGGGCAAACTTATACACTGAATATAGAAACGGAAGGTAAGAACTATGAAGCCGAGACCACCATTCCCAAAGGCGGCTTCCGGCTGGATTCATTATGGTGGGTGTGGGGCATGAAGAATAATAAGCCGGATACTACCAGGGCCTATCTGATGGCAAGGATTACCGATCCACCTATTCTCGGCAATTATGCCCGCTATTTTACAAAAAGGAACGATGAGCCATTTTATCCCGGATTGAATTCTGTAGCTGATGATGAAGTGACAAACGGAACTATCTTTGATTTTCAGATTGACCGCGGTGTAAACAAGAGCGATAAGATAGATTTTAACAATTACGGATATTTCATGCCCGGTGATACTGTTACCCTTAAATTCTGCAATATTGACAAAGCAACTTTTGACTTCTGGCATACCTGGGAATATGCATGGAGCAATGAAGCGAATCCTTTTTCGACGCCAACTGTTGTCTTAGGTAACATAAAAGACGCTTTGGGTTATTGGGGAGGGTATGCTGCACAATATAAAACTGTGATCATTTCAAAATAATATAAAGAGGGAACTTATGGAAAATAACCACTCAGAGAAAGTACAATTATTAATTATCGGTTCTGGGCCGGCAGGTTACACGGCTGCTATTTATGCTGCCCGTGCTAATCTTAAGCCAGTTTTATATCAGGGGATTCAGCCCGGAGGCCAACTGACCATCACTACGGAAGTGGAAAATTATCCCGGTTATGCGGATGGAGTTCAGGGTCCTGAGATGATGGTGGATTTTGAAAAGCAAGCCAAACGAATGGGTGCAGATGTAAGGTTCGGAATGGCAACTGCTGCTGATCTTTCTTCCGTTCCTTTCAAAATTACCATTGATGAGGAAAAGATAATTGAAGCAGAGGCCGTCATTATTTCAACAGGTGCTTCTGCCAGATGGCTTAATTTAGAAAGCGAGCAACGCCTGAACGGATATGGTGTTTCGGCCTGTGCCGTTTGTGATGGGTTTTTCTTCAAAGGCCAGGAAGTAGTTATAGTCGGAGGAGGAGATACCGCCTGTGAAGAGGCTCTTTATCTCTCTAAAATATGTTCTACGGTTCACATGCTCGTCAGGCGTGACGAGATGCGGGCATCCAAAATCATGCAGCAACGGGTGGACAAGACGCCTAATATTATAGTTTATTGGAATACGGAAGCCGTGGAAGTTTTGGGAAAGCAAAAAGTGGAAGGTGTAAAAATTAAAAACAGAAAGTCAGGTGAAGAATCCGTGATACCGGTGAAAGCATTCTTTGTTGCCATCGGACATACCCCTAATTCGGATATATTTAAAGGTCAAATAAATATGGATGAGCAGGGTTATATCAAAACCATTAACGGCAGCGCCAAAACCAATATAGAAGGTGTCTTTGCGGCCGGCGATGTACAGGATAAAACCTATCGTCAGGCAGTGACTGCTGCAGGATCGGGATGCATGGCAGCATTAGATGCAGAAAGATATTTAAGTGCGAAGGAAGCGTAGGAGATTGTTCCAGGATTGTTCCAGGATTGTTTCTGAGTCATCTCAGGATTGTTTCAGAGTTGTTCCAGAATTGTTTCAGGATAACAGAGTTGGAACATGAAACCTGGAACCTGGAACTTGAAACCCAAAATGCAGAACCTGTGACTTGAAGCCAATAATTACTAACCCTAACCCTAACCCATAACCGACAACCATGCTAACCATCAGTCTTGAAGATATGAAGTTTCATTCGGGACACGGTATTTATCCTGAAGAAAAGGTGATTGGTAACGATTTTATCGTGGATATAAGTGTGAGCATTGAAGATAAAGTACCGGTCGATCATCTTTCACAAACTGTAGATTATGAAAAGGTTTATGATACTCTTAGTGAAGAAATGGGTAAGGTTACGCCCATGCTGGAAACGCTGGCATACTCGTGCATATCAAAAATAAAGGAGGATTTTCCCCAATCAAAAACAATTAAAATAAAGATCAGTAAATTGCATCCTCCAATGCCGGGCGAGGTTGGAAAATCAACCATCACATTGGATAAAACGTTTGATAACTGATTCCTCTGTTAAAGAAACCGATCATCATGCTTAAATTATCCTGCTTCTTAATAACTTTCTTAGCTTTCTCTTTTTCCATTCAGGCTCAGGCTGTTGATTCGCTGGTCGCACGCGGAATGCGTTTTGAAAATGCCATGAATGAACAGGAAGCATTGAAACAATACCAGGCTGCCATTGCTTTGGATTCCGGAAATGTGGAAGCGCTCTGTCACGCCAGCATCCTGACATCCAGAGAGGGCAACCGACAAAAAAATTCCGGCCAAAAGACATTTTATTTTGATAAAGCAAAATCACTGGCGGCAACGGCTTTAAGGAAAAGCACCGATAATAAGGAAGCAAATTATGCTATGGCCCTGGCTTTAATGCATTTATCTACGGTTAGTGGGGCCAAAGAGAAGGCCGCCGATCTGAAAGCTATTAAAACGTATGCTGATAAAGCCCTGCTGATAGATTCTAAATATGCAGTAGCATGGAATATTTTAGGAAAATGGAATTATGAAGTCAGCACCTTGAATTTTGCCGAACGCACGGCACTCAAGTTTCTTTTTGGAAAATTACCTATTGCCAGTCTCGAAAATGCCATTAATGATTATCTGAAATGCAGAAAGTTGGATCCGGGTTATATTCAAAATGTGTATGATCTGGCCATCGCTTATCATGCGAAAGGGCAGGATGTGGAAGCAATAACCACTTTGAATGAAGCTATCCATCTCCGCCCTATCCTGCAAGACGACCGATCTATTCAGGAAAATTGCCGGAATATGATTCAGCAATTACAATAGTGCTTCTACTGTTTATCCCCATTTTATTCCCATTATTTGGAAAATGAAAAGATATGAAATATCTTGTCGCCGTTTTTTTATTATAAAAATAATAAAACAAAAGCAAACAAAACTTTTTTATCAATAATTAGTGGATTATGGAACAATTTATTCTGTCATTGGATCAAGGGACTACCAGCTCAAGGGCCATCATTTTTGATCATTCGGGAAATATTAAATCTTCCGCCCAGAAAGAATTTCAGCAATATTTTCCAAAACCGGGATGGGTAGAGCACGATGCGGAAGAAATATGGTCCACACAAGCAGGCGTGGCTGCAGAAGCCATTACCCGTGCGGGAATAGGAGGAGAACAAATCGCTGCTATCGGCATTACCAACCAACGGGAAACCACGGTGGTTTGGGACAGAGAAACGGGTAAGCCTTTGTGCCATGCTATCGTTTGGCAGGACAGAAGAACTTCTTCGTTTTGCGATCAGTTAAAAAGAGACGGAAATGATAAAATCATTAGAGAAAAGACCGGACTGATTGTGGATGCTTATTTTTCGGGGACTAAAATTAAATGGATATTAGATAATGTGAGCGACGCCAGGCAAAAAGCATCAACAGGCAAGCTTGCCTTTGGCACTATAGATACCTGGCTGCTTTGGAATTTTACCAGAGGAAAAGTGCATGTAACGGATGTCACCAATGCATCCAGAACCATGTTATTCAATATTCACACCCAATCTTGGGATGAGGATATGCTGAAGCTATTGGATATACCCGTTTCATTATTGCCGGAAGTGCGAACCTGCAGCGAAATTTACGGATACACTTCAGGGCAATTTCTAACACAACCTATTCCGGTTGCCGGCATGGCGGGCGATCAGCAGGCAGCTTTATTCGGACAAATGTGCATACAGCCTGGAATGGTAAAGAATACTTACGGCACAGGGTGTTTTATGATGATGAATACCGGTAAAAAAGCTATTCCTTCGCAAAATAATTTGCTCACTACTGTTGCATGGAAAATAAAGGACGAAATCAATTATGCCCTGGAAGGAAGTATTTTTATCGGCGGAGCTGTTGTACAATGGCTGCGTGACGGCTTAGGATTTATAAGGTCTTCCGGAGAGGTGGAAAACCTGGCTTCCAAAGTTGCAGATAACGAAGGAGTGTATGTGGTTCCTGCTTTTGCGGGATTAGGCGCCCCTCATTGGAAACAGGATGCCAGAGGTATGATTACCGGCATCACCCGCGGAACAACGGATGCGCATATTGCGAGGGCATGTCTGGAAAGTATTGCTTATCAGACTTACGAAGTACTGAAAGCTATGGAATCTGATTCGGGATTAGCAATAAAGGAATTGCGGGTGGATGGAGGAGCCACTGTGGATGATATGCTGATGCAATTTCAGGCAGATATGCTGCAAACATCGGTTATTCGTCCCCGTATTACGGAAACTACGGCTTTAGGAGCCGCGTATCTTGCCGGACTGGCAACCGGTTATTGGAAGGATATTCCGGAAATTGCCAAGCAATGGCAGATTGATAAGGAATTTAATCCTGACATGCCGATGGATAAAGTAACCCATCTATTGAAGGGATGGCAAAGAGCGATAGAAGCTGCAAAATTCTGGGCTGATCAAAAGTAGATAATGCGGCCAGTGCACAAGGGATTAAGAATATATCCCACAAAGCCCTGCCTACCGGACAGGCACAAAGGACACAAAGAAAAGCTCTTCGAGCTTCGTGTTTTGATAGATAATGCTGTCAGTTTATATGAGATTAAAATATAGCCCACTCCGAAAGGAGTCCTTTGGATATAGCCGCAAAGGACACAAAGAAAAACCCTGAGTTAACTTTGTGTTTTTGTGGGAAAGAATACAAATTCTATTAGACCTAACAATCATTTTAAAATCATCTTTCTTCTAACTTAAAAAACCAATTTATGACTGCATTTATTGCTGAAATGGTAGGAACCGCCCTGCTCATTTTATTAGGCGATGGCGTTGTTGCCAACGTCTTACTCAAACGTTCCAAAGGATTCAAAGGCGATGGCAACAGTGGATGGATAGTCATTGCTTTTGGATGGGCCATGGCTGTTTACATACCTGTTTATTGCATTCACACTTTTAGTGGAGCACATATCAATCCGGCGGTTACCTTGTGTCTGGCGCTTACGGGGAAATTTAGCTGGACAATGGTTATTCCGTATTTTATTGCTCAATTAATTGGCGCTATCATAGGCGCTTTTTTGGTGTGGTTAACTTACAAGAAACATTATGATGAGGATAATGATCCTGAAATGGTGCTGCTTACTTTTTGCACTATGCCCGCCATTAAACATTATGCTTATAACCTGCTGACTGAGATTATCGGCACTTTCGTATTGGATTTTGGCATATTATACCTGGCGTGGCCACCATCAGGAGTTGGTGGATTGGCAGCATTACCGGTTGCTTTGCTCATTTTAGCCATTGGCTTATCCCTGGGCGGGCCTACCGGATACGCCATCAATCCTGCGCGAGATCTGGGACCTAGGATCATGCATGCTATTCTCCCTATCCGGGGGAAACGTGATAGTGGATGGGCTTATGCCTGGGTACCTATCGTGGGCCCTTTTATAGGCGCTGTGTTAGCCGCAGGGGCTTACATGTTGTTGGGGCATTAATAACTTTGGGTCCACTCCGAAAAGTTAAAAAATGCCACAAAGACCTGCCTACCGGACAGGCAGGCACGAGGTCACAAAAAAAACATTGAGTGTAATTACCTGATTTACCAGCCTTTGTGAAACTTGGTGTCTTCGTGCCTTCGTGGCAAAATTGATAAAACTTACTTTTCATAGTGGACTCAACTTTGGAATAATTACGATTCAGGGTATTGAAAGAAGGAATAAGTGTCCACTTTCGATCCAATAGTAAATACATCGGATAGGGTATTACCTATAGCATTTCTGCACTCTCTCATCTCATTTATACGCTATAAGTGCGCTTTTAATATACTTTATAAAGGCTCCCGACCCCAAAGGGGAGGAAATTGTTATATATTTTGATGTGGGAGGTCATGTTCAGATTTTATACTTTTAGTGCGCTTTAACTATACTTTATCCATACTTCATCCATACTTTACCCACGCCTTATCCTTTATCCAAAAATTGTCTTGAATTGCCAGTAAAAGAGACATAGGGAGCATTATTGCTCAAATTTATAAACCCATGGGAAGGAGTGCAGGGATTATTGATTCACTTTCTTCTGCATATTATAATAAAATCTTTGTAATAATCTCCTTTGTTTAGTAATGATGACTGCTTGTGCCTGCAAGCCGTTTCTGAACTGGATTTTACGGTCATAAACCGTGGTTAACCCGTTGGGCAAAACCACATTTCCGAGGAAGCCACTGTCGGTGGATACACTCGAAATATACTCCAATTTCCCTTGTATGTAACCAAATTCTTCGTAGGGATAGGAATTCACCTTTAATTGTACCATTTATCCCGTATCTAATTTACCAAAATTCTCTTGCGTGAAATTGACTCTTGCATCGTACAGGCTGTTGGAAGGGCTTATATATCCTCATCCTCTCCGGATCAGCAGGCTCAATTATAAATCAGCACATTTCTCCTGTCCATATTCATGATAACAGTAAGGTTGAATTTATAGAATTCAGAAATACGGAGGAAATATGTTGCAATTCCATAAATATAATTTGGATTATTTTTTAAGAACTACTTTACCGAAAAATCAGTATCCGGGTAATAGTAAAATTGAACCTGGTTGAAGCTTTATTCGGAATAATCAACGTTGCCACTACTATCATAGATTAATTTCCAGTACTTCCTTTCGGTAGCGGTTCCATTGATATATGAGTAAGTAGTGAAATTATTTTTTGACAGCCTTCTGTATAATATATCATCCCATAAAGTTTGCCCTTTCAGAGGATTGGTTTTATTGTCGTATCCACCAAATGATTTTCTGCTTTATATATGACTGAACTGTCTATTCTAAATCTTTTAACAGTTGAAATCTCTTGTAAATTATTATTGCTATCGAAAAAATAGTCTTTCGTAACCATCTGATACTTGAAATATTGTTCCGTCCTCTTGAGTGTTTTATTCTTATCATAGGAATAATATATTGTGTCTAAACCGGTCTCATCATAAGTAATCTTTCTCATAATAAGACCATTTTCGATTGCAAATTCACGGTTCTGTGAGAATAAGCTAAAGCCGGAAATTCTATTTTTGGTGGAGACAAATATTTCATTAGATGCTTTGTATTGGGTAGTGTCGTAAACATCCGTCGTATAGAATTGCCCTGCACCAGGTACAGGAAGATTCCCACCAATCCTTTTCATTAATATATTACCATTTCTATATTGAAAATAGGCAGTCCCACCGATACTCAATGATCGGACATGTTCTTCTTTACTAAATAGATATCTCGCATTTATATTTTCGATTTTAGGAAAGTTAAGGGACTCGAATTTCTGGATTTGGCTGCCTTTCTTTGAGCAACTTGAAATAAAACAAGCCGTAATCACTATTACCTGGATGCATCGCATGGCTAGTAATTTCTCTCAACTGTCAAATATACTTACTTTTGAGATTAATTTTAAAATAATTAACATAAATGATATTTACTATAACTACATTAGTATTATATTGCACCCTGTTCCTTATTCCGTTTACCATCATCATTTGAAAAAATTACCGTATGAAAAAAAGTTTCATTCTTTTATTTCTTTGCTTTGTCACTGTTACCGCTTTTGGCCAAAATGTCCAGTCCCGTATAGCCATCATTCCGGAGCCGGTGACGATTACTGAAAATCCGGGTAGCTTTACTTTGCCGCATCATATAACTATTGAAGCGCCGGCCAGAGCCGATCTTAAAGAAACGCTGGCATTCCTGACACAAAAATTAACTGTCCCTACCGGGAATGAAGTAAAAATCATCCATCGTGAATCGGCGGATGCTACGGTCAGATTGTTGCTGAATAAACAAGTGAATAATACCATAGGCGATGAAGGGTATCAGCTATCTGTAATGCCGGCTCAGGTGGTTATTAAGGCGAATAAACCTGCCGGTTTATTTTACGGTATTCAATCTTTGATACAGCTTTTCCCTGCAAGTATTGAAACTGATAATCTAGTTAAGAATGTAACTTGGGAAACGCCGTGTGTGGAAATTACCGATTACCCCCGCTTCGGATGGCGAGGATTGATGTTTGATGTTTCACGCCATTTCTTTACAAAGCAAGAAGTGGAGCAATATATTGATCAAATGGTGCGCTATAAATATAACCTGCTGCATCTCCATTTAACGGATGACCAGGGCTGGCGCATTGAAATAAAAGGACTTCCCAAACTGACGGAAGTAGGTGCATGGAATGTAAAAAAAGAAGGCTATTTCGGCACCTTCACTCCGCCCGCTCCTGATGCACTGCGCAACTATGGCGGATTTTATACGCAGGATGATATTAAAGAATTAGTTCAATATGCCAAAGCGAGGTTTGTCAATATTCTTCCTGAAATTGATGTTCCGGGCCACAGCCTGGCTGCCATTGCTTCTTATCCGGAACTTTCCTGCACACCCGGCGCGGATAAATACCAGGTCAATTCCGGGGAGCCTTTTATGGACTGGTCGCACGGCGCCCCACCTATTGCCTTAGTTGATAATACCCTCTGCCCTGCCAACGAAAAAGTTTATACTTTTTTAGATAAAGTTTTTACGCAGGTAGCCGCATTATTCCCGTTTGAATATATCCATGTGGGCGGTGATGAAGCGCCGCATAATTATTGGGAAAAAAGTCCTCAGATACAGGCATTGATGAAGAAAGAAGGATTGAAAAACATGAATGAAGTGCAGAGTTATTTTACCAAACGGGTGGAAAAGATTGTAGAATCGAAAGGCAAAAAGCTGATAGGATGGGATGAGATTTTAGAAGGCGGATTAGCACCTAATGCCGCCGTGATGAGTTGGAGGGGGATGGAAGGAGGAATAGCGGCTGCCAAAATGGGCCATGAAGTGGTGATGAGTCCGACCACTTATGTGTACATTGATTATATGCAGGGAGATCCCATTGTGGAACCCCGTGTTTATTCTACCTTATTGTTAAGTAAAGCCTACCAGTTTGAGCCGCTTCCTGACAGTGTTGATCCGAAATATATTAAGGGCGGGCAAGCCAACCTGTGGACGGAACAGATTTATAATATGCGATATGCGGAATACATGACCTGGCCGCGCGGAATGGCAATTGCAGAAGCCTTATGGTCACCGAAAGCAAAACGCAACTGGGATCATTTTTTTGGAAAAGTGGAACAGCATTTTAAGAGGTTGGATGCGGCCCAAATCAAATATGCGCCGAGTGTCTATGATCCTATTTTTAAAGTAAGCCGTACGACGGATAAAAAACTAAGAATTGAGTTAGGCACCGAAGTGAACGGACTGGATATTTATTACAGCTTTGACAATACTTTCCCGGATAATTTTTATCCAAAATACAGCGGACCTTTAACTCCACCAGATGACGCGGTCATGCTGAAAGTCATTACTTATGAAGGGAATAAGCCGGTGGGCCGTATGATATATATGCCTATAGAGGAGTTGAATAAAAGGGCGGATAAAAAATAAAGCCGGTTAATAATTAAAAGAATCAGGTAGTTAATAATGATTATCCTTGATCATGGGGATATCCCGTCAAACTAAATTTATGGGGCATTGGAATTATGATCTGTTTACAGCTTCTTTAACTGCATTCACCGCCTGATCAACATTGATCTCCAACCCTTCAATTCTTTGGCTGATACCACCTTCCTTATCAAGGATAGTAATAGCATTAGAATGATTAAATCCCCCTCCTTGTAACGGAGCATATTGTATCTGAAGCAACATGGATAACATCCTTACCTGGTCAGAGCTTCCATGCAATAAAGTCCAGCTATCATCTAACTGCTTCTGGGCAGCATATTGGTTTAGTCTGGCGGAAGTATCATTTTTTGAATCAAAGGATATCAGCAAAAAGTCCACTTTATTTTTGAGCTCTTTGGGTAATTTTTCTTCAATAGCCTTCATATTGTCCACCATCTTGGGACATGCATAACCGCAATGCGTAAAGATCATGGCAGTTACCTGCACTTTGCCTGTCAACTGATTTAAGCTAACTTCTTTTCCATATTGATTAGTCCAATCACCCGATAGCTGGTAAAGTGAATTCTGTGCAATACTTTCCTTCTGTGCTGACATTGTTTTTTGCGCTTTATTCATATTTCCCTTATCTCCCTGCATATCATTTTTTGAGCAGGAGAAAAGCGATACTGACAAGAGCAGTGCGGGTAATATTTTAAAAAGTATATTTTTCATCTGATTATTTTTTATTTTTATTTAATATCCATAGCACAACGAAACCCTAAGTTGGCAACCGTATAATTTGCCTTCAGGCTTTCACGGAATGCAAACCGCATAAAAGAAGCATAATCTTCTTTGTTAACTGCATTCTGAGAACCGGCAGCACAATAGAGTTGCCGGTTTAAAGCGCCCGATGAACGAGAATCGTCACCGGTAATCACACTGTTGAAATCATATACCCATTCCCAAACTAATCCATGCATATCATAAACGCCAAAACCATTTTTAAAAGTGGATTCCACATTCGGAAGTATGGCAGGTGTCGGACGGCTGTACCAATTCAGAATAATGGTGGCAAGCTTTTCTCCTTTGGGTGCATTCACCGGTGCAGAATGAGCGGCATATTCCCACTCCTCCATTGTAGGCAATCTTTTCCCTACCCATTTTGCATAAGCCACGGCAGCAAACCACGAAACATTGGTAACGGGGCTATTGAATATCCGGTCGTTCCCGATAGTAAAGTCGCCTGCCCACTGCTTCAGATAATTCCCATCTGCAAATAACTTCGACACTTTAGATCTCGACCATTGAGGATTTGCTTTTACGAATTCCAGGAATTCAGCATTGGTAACCGCATGTGCATCTAAATAAAAAGAATGCATTTTTATAGTGACCGCCTGGTTGTTTACTTTTAAGAAAGGCTGATAACTTCCTGCAGGGATCCTGGCCATGCCGGCAGTAGCCACATCCCCACCTTTCGATCTCTTTTGAGAGAAAGAAGAAATGCTGCTTAATAATACCAGCCCGACTATTAATAGGATCCTGCATTTTTTCATCACTTATGATTTTTTAAATCTTATATTAAACATTTATCTCTGACTGATTTTGCCCGGCACATCTGTATTTTTACTGTTATCGGGGAAATAAAGCGTATCTTTTGTTTTGCCTGAAAAGATATCCGGATTCTCATCGCCGGAAACCTGAAGCTGGGCGACAGCTCCCTGATTAAATGCTCTGAATATGGCATGGTCAACCATCGTATAAGTTCCTGGTACCTTGCAGGTAAATTCCACTATAGTAGCTCCTCCGGCAGGGATAAGTGTGGTCTGCACATCATGGTTTACAATGCTTCCTCCCTCCTGATTTACATTATCGAATATTTCGCCAATCACGTGGAAAGAGGAAGTCAGGTTAGGTCCTGCATTGCCCACAAATAACCTGACTTTATCTCCCACTCTGGCTTGCATGGCATTGTTCCCGGTAAGTGCACCCACATGACCATCAAAAACGACATATTCCGGTTGTTCCTTAATGGCCTTTTCTAAATCAAACTCCTGCAATCCGGTATCACCATTGGCACCTTTTGTATAAAATTCACTTTGAACGATGTAATATTCTTTATTTACCGGAGCCAATCCGCCCCTTGGTTCCACCAAAATCATCCCATACATACCGTTGGCAATATGCATTCCTACCGGCGCTGCAGCACAGTGATAAATGAACAAGCCGGATCTCAACGCGCGAAAGCTGAAAACAGAAGTATGTCCGGGGGCCGTCATAGAGGCTTCTGCACCGCCACCGGGTCCGGTAGCAGCGTGAAAATCTATGTTATGGGGCATTTTATTAAAAGGATCATTACTAAGGTGTACTTCCACTTCATCACCTTCCTGCACTCTTATAAAAGGCCCGGGAACAGTACCGTTAAACGTCCAATAGGTGTAGTCCACTCCGTTGGCAAGCTTCATCGTTTTTTCAATGACTTCAATATTCACGATGACCTTCTCCGGCCTTTTAAGCCAGGGTTTGCTTGGAGGGACTTCCGGCGCTGAAGTGAGTGTGGCGGTATATTCACCGGCTAATTTGCCCAGGTTAGCTGCATCACTATTGGAATCAGATTTCGAGAAGCATCCCTGGAGGAGCAGCAGACCCGCAAAAGACATACCCAACAAGAGTACATTAAATGCTTTTACCTGATGTGTTGTTTTCATGGTTTTCAAATTTTAAAATCAATGAATGTTTGTTTCAATTGACGTTGTAAAATTAGTCCGCTAAAAGTCCATGAAAGATGAGCTATGTAGAGGAAAAACATGATCTTCCTCATATATCCCGACCGGCTTTTTAAAGAAGCTGTTTAGGCGTATGAAAGAAAAAATGAAGGGATGATAAAAATAAGAGTGTTATGTCAACTTTAAAGGGATATTCAAATATGTAATTCCACTCCGTAAGGAAGTCCTTTGGGCAAAGCCGCCACGATCACAAAGCAAAGCCCTTTATGCGCTTAGTGCCTGTCAGACAGGTCTTAGCGAGAAGACCGATACATACTATGTGAGATAACTGTAGTTCCTATAGTGTGCAAGAAGATACCTTATCACTTTTAACATTGGCTTTTACAAAGACACTATTACTTGAAAAAGTATTTTAATTGACCATATTCTCCAATTTCCTTTTATCCAGGATTTCAATATCGCCCCCGTGAATGGCAATTAATTTCTCTGAACGGAAATCACTCAAGGTCCGGATCAGAGATTCAGTAGAAGTGCCGGATAAATTGGCCAATTCCTCTCTGGTAATTTTAATAGTAAATTTCCCTTCAGACCCCGATTTGAATTTATGTTGTAAAAGAAGAAGCGCGTTGGCCACCCGCTTACGTAGTGAATCATACGCCAATTGAACCATCTGCTCTGCTTTCTGATTATTTTTATCTGCCAGAATACGGATAAATTGCATTGCCACTGCAGAATTGCTGTCAATAAGGTCAAAAAAATCTTTTCGGGAAATAATGGCTATTTCCGTTTCTTCCAGCGCTTCGGCGGTCACTCTATAGGTTGATTCCTCCAGCAAAGCAGTATATCCGATAAAATCACCTGCAGCATATAAACCCACTGTTAATTCTTTGCCATATTCACTGGTTTTAAAAGCTTTTACTTTTCCTTTAACTACATAAAAAAGATATTGCGGATGATTACCTTCGGTAAATATGATCTGTTTTCTTTTGTATTTATCTACCACACTGTTTTCGAACAGCTCTTTCAGTGTATGCTCCTGTTTTTCCGAATCTGCTATATCGCCATTTTGCACTTTGGCTCTTTCTGCTTTTTTCAATCTGGTTTCTACGGCATTCAACAGTTCCGTATCAGTAAAAGGCTTGGTAATATAATCATCGGCACCCATTTCCATTCCTTTACGGAAATCGGAACGGTCCGTTTTTGCAGTTAGAAAAATAAGAGGTGTGCCAGTGAGGCCGGGGTTTTTTTGTACCAGATGAAGAACGCCGTAGCCATCCAGCACCGGCATCATAATGTCTGAAATAATGAGATCAGGATGACAGTCAATAGCTGCCGCTACACCCGCCCTTCCTTCAGAAGCGGTATAAACCTCATAGCCTGCCAGTTCCAGTATTTCAGCAGTGTTTTCTAAAATTTCCTGATTATCTTCTATCAGCAAAATTTTCTTCATCCAACTGTATTTTTATTGTTTAAAAGTAAGCATAAATTCCGTTCCCGTGTCCGGCTCACTCTTAAAAGAAATCTTTCCCTGCATTAATTCTACATATCTGTTTACAATAGTAAGGCCTAATCCCGTTCCGGGAATATGGGAAACATTGTTTCCTCTGAAAAATAATTCAAACAAATGCTTTTGATCCTCTGGAGGAATACCGGCTCCATGATCTTTTATTTTCAGGATAACTTCTCCTCCCGCGTGAACGGTGCTTATTTCAACCAATCCGTCTTCGGGACTGAATTTAAAAGCATTGGTAAGCAGGTTGAAAAGAATATTCTTTAAAAGCTCTCTGTCTAAATGGACCAACGGTTCTCCCTGATGATGATACTCGATTTTCTGCCCACTCTTTTTTATATTTTCTAATTCAGCACCTACTTCTTTCATTAAATCTTCTAAATGAAAACTGATAGCATTGGGCTCAATATGGCCATGTTCAATTCTCCCGAAAGAAAGGAAATCATTGAGGATGCTGTTCAAATTTAAAACTGAGGATTTAATACGCGCAATATGCTTTTCTCTTTTTGCCTGATCTTCCGTCAGTATATATTTTGATAACAGCGAGGCAGAGGAGAGGATGGTGCTTAACGGCGTTTTAAATTCGTGTGAAGCCATTGTTACAAAGCGTGATTTCATATCATTCAGCTCTTTCTCTTTGGCGAGAGATATTAAAACACGTTCATACTCCTTTTCGGTTTTCTCTTTTTCTTTCCTGATGGTGATGTCAATGATAAATGCAATCACTAATTGTTCACTGTCGGTTTTGAAAGGGCTAAGGCTTACTTCAACCGGAAACTCACTGCTGTCTTTTCTTAATCCAAACAAATCGCGGCCTGCACCCATAGCACGGGTTTCTGCATGATGATGATACGTTTTTCTATAATCAACATGATGTTCATGAAAACGTTGAGGAAT
>SCQV01000337.1 GCA_004299085.1 Chitinophagaceae bacterium
AACTTGAAACTTGGAATATATGACACGAAGAAGTGTTGCTATTCAATCATGGCTGCCGCCACCGTCTCATTGGTTGTTTCATCAACAAGGATGAGAGAACCCGTATGCCTGTTTTTACTATAGCTGTCATAAACTAACGGTTGCGTTGTACGGAGATGGACTTTAAAAATATCGTTCATACATATAGTATTATCATCTTCCATACGTTCCAATGTATTTATATCCACTTTATATTCAATCTCTTTTATGATTGACCTGGCTTCTTTAGTAGTGTGCCGCAGGACATATTTTGTACCCGGCAACGGGCTTCTGTGGTTCAGCCAGCACATCATGGCATGGATATCTTGTGAAACTTCAGGTTCGTTTTCTCCCTGAACAATCATATCTCCCCTGCTAATGTCAACATCATCTTCCAGGGTGATGGAAACCGACATAGGAGCATACGCTTCATCCAGAGAATGTTTATAAGTATCAATAGACCGGATTACTGAACTATAGCCTGAAGGTAAAATTTTTACTTTATCTCCCGGATGAAAAACTCCACCCGCCACTCTTCCGGCATAACCGCGATAATCATGGTATTCATCTGAATGCGGACGAATAACTGTTTGAACTGGAAAACGCGCCTCCAGATGGTTTTCATCATTACTTACAGGAATCGTTTCCAAAGTTTCCATGAGTGTCTGTCCACGATACCAAATCATTTTATCCGAATGATTTACCACATTGTCACCTAATAATGCGCTTATGGGAATAAAATGTATGTCCTTTATTTTCAGCTTTTCCGAAAACTTCTTAAAGTCGTTCGCAATATCATTAAATACGCTTTCCTCATAATTCACTAAATCCATTTTATTCACACAAATAATCAAATGGGGAATTCTCAATAAAGAAGCGATATAAGAATGGCGGCACGTTTGCTCCACTATGCCTTTGCGCGCATCAATCAGAATTAAAGCCAGATTAGCCGTTGAAGCGCCGGTAACCATATTACGTGTATATTGAATATGCCCGGGAGTATCAGCAATAATAAACTTGCGTTTAGGTGTAGCAAAATAGCGATAAGCCACATCAATGGTAATTCCCTGCTCGCGCTCAGCCCTCAGTCCATCCGTCAGTAATGACAAATCAATATTCTCCAGGCCTTTTCTTTCACTGGAACGCTTCACTGCTTCCATCTGATCTTCAAAGATAGATTTAGAATCATATAACAATCGCCCGATCAATGTGCTCTTGCCATCATCTACACTACCCGCTGTGGTGAAACGTAATAATTCCATAAGAAACAAGATAAAAGATAAAAGATAAAAGTTATATGGTTTTATGGTTCAATGGTTTTATTGTTAAATGGCTTCATGGTTCAATGGTTTACCTCAAAACCCTACTCACTATTTACCACTTACCGGTTACCTCCTACTGCTTCCTGCCAACTGCCACTGCTTACTATTTCCGCATTCTCTTCTCAAAAATATCCCCGTTTCTTCCTGTCTTCCATTGCCGTATCAGAGCGTTTATCATCACCACGATTGCCACGTTCCGTCTGCCGGGAAGCAGCCACTTCCTGTACAATTTTCTCCAACGTATCTGCATCAGATTCTATCCCACCCGTAATGGTAATATCCCCCAAAGTCCGGAAGCGTATTTTTTTCTTCACTACCTTTTCTTCCTCTTTCAATTCCAAATATTCAGACACAGGAAGCCACGTCTCCAGGCGGTGCACAACCTGACGTTCATGCGCAAAATAAAGCGGAGGTATTTCAATTTTTTCTTTCAAAATATAATTCCACACGTCCATCTCCGTCCAGTTGCTGATGGGGAAAACGCGAAAATGTTCACCGAGGTTTTTTCTTCCATTAAAAATATTCCATAATTCCGGTCGCTGATTTTTAGGATCCCATTGCCCGAATTCATCCCGGTGAGAGAAAAAGCGTTCTTTAGCTCTTGCCTTTTCTTCATCTCTGCGTGCGCCACCGATGGCACAATCTATTTTATGTTGCTCAATAGTATCCAACAATGTGACAATCTGCAAAGTATTTCTGCTGGCATTCATTCCTGTCTCTTCTTTTACCCGGCCTTTATCTATAGATTCCTGCACGGAACCGATAATCAATTGCACTCCCATTTCCTTCACTAAACGATCCCGGAAAATGAGCGCTTCGGGAAAATTATGTCCCGTATCTATATGTATTAACGGCATAGGTATTTTGGCCGGCCAAAAGGCACGCCTTGCCAGATGGGTCACCACAATAGAATCTTTGCCGCCTGAAAATAAAATAGCCGGATTGTCGAATTGTGCGGCCACCTCACGAATGACAAAAATAGCTTCTGACTCCAATTCCTGCAAATGATCTAAACAAAATGAGCGCATGTTAGTAATGATTATATTTAGCCTATCGGATAAGTAGATTTATCAATCTTAAAAAAAGACATCCTTATCATGCCTTTATACAATGCCGCAAAGGTAGTTTAATTTTTGAAAATGATGACTTAAGGCTAAATGAATAATTCTTTAGTGTATTAAAAGTCAGTGGTTCTTATAATATTCAAAAGCCACTTTCAATCCATCCTTTATTTTCCATAAGGGATCGTAGCCGAATAATTGATTGGCCTTACTAATATCCGCCAGACTATGCCTTACATCTCCCGCACGTTCCGGACCATAAACGGCGTTTGCATTAAATCCTGAAATTCCCTGAATGCAGTCCCATAATTGATTAAGCGTGGTCCTTTCTCCGCAAGCAATATTAACCGCTCCATGATGCTGTAGATTCTCAGTATCCAACATCGCTTTTACATTAGCCTGCACTGCATTTTCAACAAAGGTAAAATCTCTGGAGGTTTCCCCATCACCGTTGATTTTAGGAGGATTTTGATCAATGGCTGCCTGCATAAATAACGGTATGACAGCGGCATACGCCCCTTTGGGGTCTTGTCTTGGACCAAATATATTAAAATACCTCAGTCCGATGGTATGTAATCCATACACTTTAGAAAACACATCTGCATATAATTCATTCACCAATTTCGTCACTGCATAAGGAGAGAGCGGATGTCCTTCATTTCCCTCTTTTTTAGGCAGTTCCTGGCTGTCACCATAAGTAGAAGAAGAGGCCGCATAGACCATTCTTTTAACAGATTGCTCGTCCCGTACTACCATCAACATATTTAAAAAACCTGAAATATTTACTTCATTGGTGATAACCGGATCGTGAATAGAGCGTGGGACGGAGCCAAGTGCAGCCAGATGAGCCACATAATCTGTTCCTGAAACGGCTTTTCTGCAGGTATCCAAATCACGGATATCGCCCTCCAATAGTTCAAAAGCAGGGTTATTTTTAAACAAATCCGTATTCTTTCTAAAGCCTGTAGAAAAGTTATCTAACACACGGACTTTTTTAGCTTTATATTTTAACAAATATTCCACCAGGTTAGAGCCTATAAAGCCTGCGCCGCCGGTGACAAGAAAAGAAAATTGATTTAACGGCGTTTGTTGATAACAAGTATTATACATCTATGATCTACGATTTATGATCTATGATTTATGATCTATGATTTATGATTCAATGCAGTTTAGTTATGCGGTCGGCGAGGACGCACAACCGCTGCAAATACTAATGTTGGCGTCCCGCCAATAATCTATGATCTATGATTTACGATTTATGATCTACGACTTATGATCTATGATTTATGATCTATGATTTATGATCTATGATCTATGGTTTATGATCTACGATTTATGATCTATGATTTATGATTAGTAATTCAGCGTTTTTTAGTTGACATGATACCCACAAATGATTTCATTATTATATCACAATCTCGCATCTACCATGTTTCTATCCAGTACTCCTTTCACATCATAGATAACATGATTTTTTTTACAAATATTATTCAGGTCAAGATTCTTAAATTCATTGTGAGATACGGCCAGGATAATGGCATCATATTCTTTCACCTCCGGCAAATTCTTCAGCGCATCCCAGCCGTATTCATGCTTCACCTCTGCCGGATCCGCCCAGGGATCAAATATGGTCATATCCGTTTCATACTCTTTAAGCGCATTGAGTATGTCCACCACTTTGGTATTTCGCACATCGGGACAATTTTCTTTGAAAGTAATCCCTAGTACCAGAACTTTAGCTCCTTTTACTTTAATGTCCTTTTTTACCATTTGTTTCACTACTTCATGCGCCACATAAGCGCCCATGCCGTCATTCATTCTCCTGCCTGCCAGAATAATTTCAGGATGATATCCTGCTTCCTGGGCTTTTTGCGCCAGATAATAAGGATCCACACCGATACAATGACCACCCACCAAGCCGGGCTTAAATTTGAGAAAATTCCATTTGGTTCCCGCGGCTTCCAGCACATCGGCGGTGTCTATATGCAGTTTGTTAAATATTTTGGCCAGCTCGTTTACAAAGGCAATATTGATATCACGCTGGCTGTTTTCGATTACTTTGGCTGCTTCCGCCACCTTAATCGAAGATGCTTTATGTGTACCCGCTACGATGATGCTTTTATAAAGCTGATCTACTGTTTCTGCCGCTTCGGGCGTAGAACCCGAGGTTATTTTTTTAATTTTTGAAACGGTATGTTCTTTATCTCCCGGGTTAATACGCTCGGGGGAATATCCTGCAAAAAAGTCAGTATTAAACTTTAACCCTGAAACTTTTTCCAAAACAGGTACACATTCATCTTCCGTCACGCCCGGATATACAGTTGACTCATATATGACAATATCTCCCCTTTTCAACACTTTACCCACCGTTTCGCTAGCTTTGTATAAGGGGGTCAGATCAGGACGATTATTTCTGTCAACCGGTGTAGGTACGGTAACTATGTAAATAGTGCTGTCCTTTATCCTTTCCAGATCATTCGTACAATATAGGCCTTTCGGCTGGCTGCAATCTGCCAGTACTTCTTTCAACTTTTCTGTGGAAACCTCCAGCGTATGATCATTACCTTGGTTTAATTCACCTATCCGGCCAGAATTGATATCAAAGCCAAAAGTCTTATATTTCCTGGCAAATTCAACGGCAAGCGGCAATCCTACGTAACCTAAACCGATAACGGCGATATGCGGGTCCTTCATAATAGAATATATATTTAGTCTTTTTTTGTTGAACTTATATAATTTTTTTGCTTACCTGTCTCCCTATAAACCTCGCTTCTGCATGAAAATTTTGAAGAGTTCCATACTTCTCACAAGAAACATTCCAGAATTTATAATTTGCAAAAATACAACATGTCACATTTATACCGGCCTTATGATTCATGTCCTTTTAAAAAAAGGGGGTCTCCCATAATCTCAAATCGGCCGAAAATAATAGTCCACAAAACAAATAAAGTATTAACTAATTTGTGAATGCATTAATTTTTTTAGTCTGCGCAATTTTTTTTCATTTTTCTGATTTAATATTTATCTTTGCCCTACTTGTGGTATTTGCTATATTTCAAACTATCTGACGAGACCTTAATAAAGCTATGAATACCGATATCCTGTTTGCATTTGCCGGCTTAATTACAGCCGCTATTATAGCTGCTTACGGCATCCCTTCCATCATAAAGGTTGCTAACATCAAGAAGTTATACGACAAACCCGGAGGGAGAAAGACCCACAAAGGTTTTGTGCCTAATCTCGGTGGCATTCCCATTTTTGCTGCCTTTTTTATTGCTTTTCTATGCTGGGCGGATTTTTCAGGCTCGTCACAATGGCAGTATCTTTTACTTGGCTTAATTATCCTGCACTTTATAGGTGTAAAAGACGATATATCTCCGTTGGTACCCGCGAAAAAATTAATGGGACAAGTCCTTGCAGCATCCATTCTCGTGATACCGGGGAGATTTCGTATAAATAACCTCCATGGGGTATTGGGTATTCACCAGTTACCCATGGCGATTGCCATTCCTCTGAGCATTTTTGCCGTTATCGTCATTATTAATTCCTTTAATTTAATTGATGGCATTGACGGACTTGCTGCAGGCCTTTCTATTATTATTGCTGCGGCTTTTGCGGTTACTTTCTGGCAAAAAGGGATGTATAACCCTCTTGTCGCTGCTATGATTTTAACAGGAGCATTAATAAGCTTTTTGTTTTACAACCACCAACCAGCCCGGATATTCATGGGAGATACAGGTTCCATGGGCATCGGCTACCTGATGGCAGCCTTCTCGTTTGAATTTGTCAATATAGCTAATATGCCCGGAAAGGCCTTATTCCATCATAACCCCTCGGTAGTAATCGCATTTCTGATTATACCGCTGTTTGATACTCTTCGGGTTTTTTCTCTAAGAATATTTAACAAAAAATCGCCCTTCACGGCAGACCGCAATCATGTTCATCACCGGTTGCAATCTTTAGGGCTGGAGCATAAAAACATTTCTCTTATCTTTTATAGCGTCAATATCCTATTTATAGGACTGGCTTTCTTAATGAAAGACCTTAACCCTAATGTATTCATTCTTGTTATCGTTGGAACGTCCGTCTTTTTGGCATCCGTACCCAATTTCCTGCTTCATCAGCGCGCAAAATGGGAAACAGGCAAAATTCAGCCGGCACCGGCTATTCATATCACTACCATTTTTGCCAACCAAGCCGTTGAGTCTGTTCCGGCTAAACAGCCTGTTGCAAATAAGATGCCTCTTAATTAAGATTAAGGGAATGCGCTTTATCTCTTACTTTAATCTAAGCTCCCCCCCAAGGGGAGTGAATATTTATATATTTTGAGGATATTAGTTCGAGATATTTTATGCCTTTAGTGCGCTTTTACCATGCTTTATCTATGCTTTACCCATACTTTATCCATAGCACAGGGTTTCTTTCTTTACCGTTTGGGGGTTTATGAATTAAGTCTTTCGGTTGGATATTTTTCACTATAGACTTTTTGAATACCCTCCTTCAACTCTATCCTGTATTTCCAGCCCAACTCGTTCAACTTTGACACATCCATTAATTTCCTGTGGGTCCCGTCAGGTTTAGAAGAATCAAATATAATCCTACCGGAATAACTTATTATCCTCTTAACCATCTCTGCCAAATCGGCAATACTGATATCAACGCCCGAACCTATATTGATAAACCCAGGCTCATTGTAATTATGCATTAAAAAGAGACACGCATCCGCCAGGTCATTCACATGTAGAAATTCACGCAGTGGTTTCCCTGTTCCCCAAACCACTACTTCAGGTTCGTGGTTTATTTTAGCTTCATGAAATTTACGGATAAGCGCCGGCAACACATGCGAATTATGCAAATCATAATTATCGTTGGGGCCATATAAGTTAGTGGGCATGACGGAAATAAAATTGCAACCATATTCTGCCCTGTAAGCATCACACATTTTAATACCTGCAATCTTGGCAATGGCATACGGTTCGTTCGTTGGTTCCAATAATCCGGTCAACAGATATTCTTCTTTCAGGGGCTGAGGAGCCAGTTTGGGATAAATGCAGGAAGAACCGAGAAACATCAGCTTGTTTACTTTAAACTTCCACGCATGATGGATCACATTATTCTGGATCATCAGGTTGTCATAAATAAACTCTGCTCTGTAAGTATTATTAGCAAGGATGCCGCCTACTTTGGCAGCAGCCAGAAAAACATATTCAGGTTTTTCCTGTTCAAAAAAATCAGCTACTGCTGACTGATTTCGAAGATCTAATTCTTTGGATGTACGCGTAACTATATTTTCAAAACCTTCCTTTTCCAAACGCCGCATGATGGCGCTGCCTACCATTCCGCGGTGGCCGGCGATGTATATTTTA
>SCQV01000032.1 GCA_004299085.1 Chitinophagaceae bacterium
TTTGTAATTATCCTGCGTCTTTACAAAATAGGAGCTGACCCTTTTCCTTAAATCTTTCGCTTTCCCGACATAGATCAGCTTATTGCCTTCATCAAAATATTTATATACTCCCGGCTGATGCGGGATAGTAAGTGCTATCTGCTGAAATGCTTCATTTGTCATGGCAATGTGCAAAGTTCGGAATTAAAATGCTTTGTATCTCATTCCAACTGCATCCGCCGGATCAATTCATAAGAAAATATTCTGGCGGCATGGTCGTAGATGTGAGAAACAATCATGATTTCATCCGCCATTGTCATCTGAATAAAGGATTGTAATTGTGATTTCACTTTAGCTTCATCTCCCACGAAGGAATAAGCAGTCATCCTTTGTAAAGCAGCTTCCTCCATTTCATCCAGGACAAAGTTTTTATCAGGCATTTGTAGGGGCCTTCTTTCATTAGTGATAATCCCCAGGAAAAGTTTTTTTGAAGAAGTAGCCAGTAGTTCAGCTTCTTCATTTGTGGCTGCCACTACCACGATAATGCAAGGCATAAAGTACGGATTTTTTAGTTGTGCTGAAGGAGTAAAATTTTTACGGTAAATATCCATTGCGTCAAATAATTGAGCCGGTGCAAAATGGCTGGCAAAGGCATAAGGCAAGCCAAAAGCGGCGGCCAGATAGGCGCTGTCTGTGCTGGATCCCAGAATCCAGATGGGGATGTCAAGGCCTTCACCCGGAATAGCGCGTACCTGTCCCTTCCGGTTGACAGCAGAAAGATAAGTTTGTATTTCCCTGATATTATCCGGAAATTCCATCGCAGCCCTTTGGTCGCGCCGTAGAGCAGCAGCCGTAATCTGATCAGTGCCTGGGGCCCTTCCTAACCCGAGGTCAATACGATGAGGATAAAGCGATGCCAGGGTACCGAATTGTTCTGCTATGATAAGTGGTGCATGATTGGGAAGCATGATGCCGCCGGAACCAACCCGTAGTTTTTTAGTGCCTCCTGCAATATATCCGATCAGTACGACTGTGGCTGAGCTGCCTACACTTTCCATATTATGATGCTCGGCTAACCAATAACGTGTAAAGCCCAGCGTTTCCGCTTTTTGAGCAAGGTCAAGGCTCGATCTGAAAGAATCTGCAGGGGTTTTCCCTTCCAGAATAAGCGCCAAATCTAAAATTGAAACGGGTATGGAAGATAAGGTATTCTGATTCATTTTGTAAAAAATTAATGATTATCCGTAATAATGCAGGTTCTATTGCTTTTGTTGTTCATAAGCGGTAGTTAATAAAAGATTTTTACAAAGATCATGTATAAATTTTACACAAGCCATCATTTATTACTGATCTAATGCCATAACGGCCTTATTTTGAAAACAAGTGGTAGGTCAACTAAAAATCTAAATTAAATTGCCCGGCTGAATGGGACAATTACAAATCTATAAAAATATCAAAAAGTACAAGTAGTACAACATTTTGTACATTCTTTTAAAAAAGATTGGGATTACTTTCGCATTCAAATTACTTCTTAATAAACCATGAATACCTTTAAAAAATAAGTGATCAGGCTCTTGTATAGAAATAGCAAGGAGCTATGATAAGATTGTTCATGAATGTTGAGAAAGGCAATAAAAATATATTGAATTTTTTAATACAATTAAGAGAGAAGTTGAATTAATAAAAATCTAATTATGATTTAAAACCTGGCTACTTAAAAAAATATTGAATCATGAAAATTACTGATATTAAATTATATACCATTAATAGTGGTGATACCGGGGCCCGGGGCGCTGCGATGGGTGAATCTCAATACTGGGGAGGAGGCTGGCAGGCCCAGACGCTGATATCAAACCCCATGTCCATTTACCCGCGATATTCCAAAATTCGTTCTTCATGGATGGGGCCGGGACAGGATCCATTTGCCATTGAAATAGAGACCGATGAAGGTGTAACCGGCCAATGCGTCAACTATGGCGGTGGAGAATTTGCCTGTGCGGTAATTAAAAATCATTTTAAACGATTTTTAATTAATCAAGACCCATTCAATATCGAAATGATCTGGGATCAAATGAGCCGTGCTACGCTTCCGTATGGTCTTGGAGGCATTACCAATATGGCCATTGCCGGAGTTGATTTGGCATTATATGATTTAATTGCCAAATATCTGAACATACCTGTTTACAAACTATTAGGTGGCAAAACAAAAGAATCAATACCCTGCTATGCGACCATTCATCCGGATTATGCGAGCTATTGGAAGGACCGCGGCTTTATGGGAATAAAAGTCGCAGCTCCCTGGGGTGTAGAAAGCGGATTAGAAGGTATAAAGAAGATGGAGAAATTGATTTCAAAATTGAGAACAGATTTGGGGGATAATACGGAAATTATGGTTGACTGCTATTTATCCTGGGACGTAGAATTTGCTTCTCGTTTGGCTGAAAGAGTTCGGGAATATGATGTAAAATGGTTTGAAGACCCCCTTCAGAACGGATGGGCCACCGAACAAAACGCTTATTTACGGGAACGTATAGCACCCATCCAACTTGCTACAGGGAACCTGGAGTATCACTACAAGGCATTTCATAATATTATATCGAATCGAGCTACCGATATTATTCAGCCGGAGATTCAATGGGCGGGTGGACTGACGGCCGTAAGAAGAATAGCAGCTATGGCAAAGCCTTATGATATGCAAGTGATTCCTCATGGAGCTTCCGTATATAATTATCATTTTGTCCTCTCTAATACCAATAGTGCTTATGCAGAGTTTCTTACGACCGGAGAAGGTAAGGAACTTCATCCCATTTTTGATACTATCATAGGGGAGCCTCTTCCCGTAAATGGTCACATTACCCTTGACGAAACAAAACCGGGGTTTGGAGTAGAGTTAAACAGAGATAAACTTATTCCTTATCATGGCTAATGAAACGGGTAAATTAAGTATTGGGGTAATAGGAGCAGGATGGTGGGCTACCAGTGCTCATATCCCGGGAATAATTCAGAATGAAAGAGCACAATTGAGGGCTGTACAAAATCGTACAATGAGTAAGGCCAATATGATTGCGCATGATTTCGGTGCCGATCTCGCTTTTGACGACTATAGGAAACTGGTGCTCACCGCTGATATAGATGCAGTGGTTATAAGTTCTACCCCTAATATGCACTTTGAAGAGGCAAAATTTTCATTGGAACACGGCAAGCATGTGTTGCTCGAAAAACCTATGACGTTTACTGTCGCTGAGGCTGAGGAGCTTTGTGCTATAGCTTCAAAGCATCATTTGCAACTTTTGGTAAGCTGTCCATGGCATTATACATGTCACGCAAACGAAGCAAGGCAACTTATCCGGGAAGGGAGTCTCGGGGATGTGAAGATGATTTCAATCCTTATGACTAACCCCATAGATAAATTGCTTAAAGGGATTAATACAATTCCTACCCATGGATTGAATGAAGTATATATAGAGCCCAATCCTGGTAGCTACAATGATCCATCCATTGCAGGGGGCGGTCAAATATACGGGCAGGTTTCACACGTAGGAGCCTATCTGAGTTTTCTTACAGGAGTTGAGCCCAAAGAGGTATATGCCAAATTTGACTATGACCATTCGAAAAACGATATCTATGATGCGCTCCTCATATCTATGGATAATGGTGCATTAGTCACTTTGGCCAGTACGGCCGCTACTCCAACAGAAATCCGGAACTATGAGGTGCGAATATATGGCACTAAGGCCATTCTCTTTTTGGAACTATGGCATGGAAATATGACATATTACCCATTTGAAGGGAATCCTAAAGAATATCCAACGTTGCCTGCTGATGGAGTTTATCCTGATAAAGCCCCTGTTTCAAATTTTATTAAAGCTTGCCTAGGACTTGAGGTAAATAATTCACCTGGCGAACTTGGTTTGGCTGCCATGAAAATAATTGAAGCGGCGGGCCTCTCAAATAAAAGTGGAAAATCTATAAAAATAAAAGACTTATGAATCGTTTTGCAAATCAGACAGCAGTTATTACAGGAGGGGGAAATGGAATTGGTTTTGCTGTCGCCCAAAAACTGGCAGGGGAAGGTGCTAAAATCTGGATATTGGACTGGGATGCATCTTTAGCCAGGAAAGCCGCTGAGTCGCTTAGAGCTAAAAAGTATAATGCCGATTATATTTCTGTTGATGTGTCTAAGGAAGCGGATGTAAAAGCAGCATTTGACAGGATTAAGAATGACGGAGGTTGTTCTGTTGTACTAAATTCCGCTGGTATTGTAGGTCCAAATGGGATAAAAACAGCAGAGGTTGAGTTGGAGGCTTTTGAAAAGACCTGTCAGGTAAATTTAACAGGATCATTTCTTATTATCAAATATGCTCTACATCTGATGTTACCCCAAAAATATGGACGTATTCTTTTAATGGCTTCTATCGCAGGCAAAGAAGGCAATGCCGGCATGTCAAGCTATTCTGCCTCAAAGGCGGGAGTGATTGGTCTAGTGAAATCTGTTGGAAAAGAATATGCTGAATCTGGTATAACCATTAATGCCATAGCCCCCGCAACTATCATGACTCCCATGGTAGAAAAAATGGAATCAGATCAGATTAAGTATATGACGGATAAAATACCCATGAAACGATGCGGTCAATTGGAAGAAATCGCCAATCTCGCGGCTTGGATTGTTTCGAAAGAATCAAGTTTTAATACAGGCTTTACCTTTGATATGACTGGTGGGCGAGCCGTTTATTAGTTTATTGCATTAGGTATTTAAAGCGTATTACCCATATTTAAAGTCTTCTTTCTTTGTCTTAAAACAAAGAAAGAAGCAAAGAAAATTCAAGACTGACGAAAAATGACTAAAATTTGCTCAATTACGCTACGGAAAATAATGCTCCGATTGGCCTTTAC
>SCQV01000338.1 GCA_004299085.1 Chitinophagaceae bacterium
AATCGGAATGTAAGCGCCTGCAGTATCCAGATGATATTTATAATTCATCCACTGATTCCGCACCAGCTCCAGTTCCCCAAAGCGCAGCACGACACTATCCTGAAATCCGGTAAGGAACATTCTCATAAAACGAATGGATTTAAAATCCGGAATGTCTCCCACTACTTTATTATATTGATCTATGGGTACTCTGAATTGATACCATGTTTCCGGAGTCAGCGGTCCATTCTGCTGGTTTGCCGGAACCACGATTTTATCTACGATAAAATCGTTCCCTACCTGCATGTCCGGTGTCAGATCCACGCGATATTGAAAATATTCCTCACTTTCATTGACCGTACCGTCATGATTCAAATCTTCGGATTCCGGATAGTTCGTTGCCGCAGTAGAAAACGGATCATTAGGATTAGAAATGGGTGAGTTTCCTTCCGATCCATTAAATCGCTTATATCTTTCCAGAATGCTCAATCCTGCTTCATCATAATCTTTTCCCCTATAAAAATGATAATCATCATTATCAGGATCCTGATAAGATTCCTGGTATATAGGTGATCCTTCCCCAAAGCTTTGTGCAAGCTGCTGCAGATAATCACTTCTGAAAATACGTTCATGCGCATCATCTAATCCATCATACCCCACATCCTGATAAGCTCTCGCAGCAGGGTTGTTATCAAAAGCATTGGTGAGTTGCTGCTGAAAACGCGGCACCCGTGCCCATTTTGAATATAACACTTTAGAAGTATCAGAAAAAGGCGGCAGCCCATTCTCAAAAGATATCAGCCCATCTCGCAGGACATCCTCAGAAATATTTCCCAGATCAAAATATAATGCTCCGCCGCTGCTATTCGGATCATTGATAAAAGGATCCATCAGCCAAAATTCAATATATTGTACATTGGACGCTTCAAAATCCGTATTCTGTAACGCTCTTGTAATACCGGCCCAATTTTGCTCCGGATGCAGCATTTGTCCGCTGGCGTTAATCTGCGACGGAGAAGTAACTAAATTATAAGGCCCGCGCTGATTCGGATAATAGGCCAAATCTAAAGTCGTTAAATATCCCTGGCCAAAGTCAACACTTTCCTGCGGAAACACATCCTGCTGTCTGACTAAACGAGTATAATGTCCCAGATATAATTCTTTATTAGCTTTAATGTTTGCAGGCATATTAGGGCCGCCATCTACTAAAGAAGGATCTATCGTGTACCAGGCAAGTAACGCACGGCGATAACCGTAAGGCAATGAATCCATCAGCGTTGCATCCGGAAAAAGAATTTGGCCGTTTTTATCGGTAGCCCCCTGGGGTGTGGCCGCCAAAGCCCACGAATTGTAAGGGAATTTCAAATCGTAAGAGCTGCTGGCGCCCTCAAAATCATCAAGATAAACAGTTCCCTGACTGCCTTTACCAATTAATTTAGAATGTCCCGGAAACAAACGGGCTACTTCACCCGAAGCGGTGACAGATGACTTGGCTGTGGTAGAATAATTCGGCAGTTTATCCAGCCATCGCGTCACGCCGGGCAACTCAGATCTGTAATTGATATCCAGGCCGGTCATGGTATTGGCTATGGGATCCTGGCCATAATCCACAATCGTAAAATAAGGCTTCTCCGTCATTCTGATGATAGTGGCGCCTAAAGAAAGATTATTATTGACCATATAATCCAGGCGGGTCCCAAAATAGTTTTTAGATTGCTCGCCAAACAACGCATTGTTTTCAAACTGAACATGGATAGGCAGTCCGGAACTAAGGATAGCATCATTAATAATCCTTAATTGCCCGGTATTATAATCAATGGTATAATCCACATTCTCAATTAACTGTTGCCCGCCTGCCGTAACAGTCACCGATCCGGGCGGGATATTGAATGCCCCCAGAAATATAGTTGACGAAGAGCTTGCTTTATAAGAACCCTGCATTACAAAACGATCAAACTGGGGAAATTGCTGGGCAATCGTTTTGGTGGAATCATACAGCACCTGGTACATGTACTTGGAAGCAAGCACCGAATCACCCCCGAAAGCTTTTAACAGATCTTTTCCGAAAGGCTCCAGTTCAGGGAAAATAACCTTACCCGTTCGCGAATTGATGGTAAATCCATCCACGAAATCAAAAACTCCGTCCGGTTGGGGATCATTATTGCTATTAAGGCGATCAAGGTTCAGAATAGAGAGCAGGGTTTGGCCTTTGTAAGCGCCCTGCGCATCCGGAATATAACGTAATTGACCGCCATTGGGACTTTGGTAAAAAATGTTCAGGACAAAATTCTGCTGGTTAATTTGTGCGCCGCCCAGACTGTAGATATTCTTCATCATTAAATCCCAGATGGGAAGGGAAGGACGTGCTGAGGTAGCTTTCAGCATTTTCAGGAAAAGGATTTGTGGTTGCGCCTGGCTGGAATCAGGCGGAACATCCTGCGAAAATTCGCCTACCTGATATACTTTTCCCAGATATGTATATTGATAAGCCACCCCCAAAACCTGATCTGGCTGCAACGGACTGTTGAGCGAGATATAGCCCAATTGCGGATAAAAGATATATTCAGTGGAATCTAACTTACGTGCAAAAGTCTTTTCATAATCCTGCACCGGCTGCAGCCCCATTGCCTGTAACCGGCTGATGACTGTTCCCACATTTCGCGCAGCAGGATCGGATGCAAGCCGCTGATATTCATCGTTAGCCCCATTTTGCGGCAGCAGGCTGGGAGTGAGCGAATGAATATCAGGGCTGTATGGATGGTTTTCTCCCAAATCCATTAAAGCCACAATGTTACGGGTATTGGTGGTAGCGCCGGTTTTATTCGTGACCCACACTTCCATTCTGGTAATGTGTATCTGCGATTTTACAATGGGCAGGTCAGACATTGTTTCATCAAAATGATTATAAAAATACTGGCCCAAAAGAAAATGCTGGTTTTCTTCATATTGATCTGCCTGAATAGAGAAGGTGCTGGTCTGCGCACCACCCTGAACCACCAGGTTTTGCTTCTGCGATTGTTGGATGGAAACAATATTGGTCATTGTCAGCCTGCCAAACTTCAACTGAGTTTTTATTCCAAAAAGAGACTGCACGCCGGTTATCAGTTGGCTCCGTAATGGGAAGCTGACATTGCCGGCTTCTATTTTCTGTATAATATCATTATCAGAACCGGTGTATTCTAATTTAATTTGTTTGTCAAATGAATTAAGAGACTGCGTATTGTAATTACTGATCAGCTTCAGCTTGGTACCGATTTGTCCCACCACATTCATATTGACGCTCATGGGGAATTCCAAACCACCTGTTTTACGTGCCTGTTCAGGTAAAACCAGATTCTGATAGTTTTGGCTTTGATACCCGAAAGTGATATTTACATTTCCCTGAGGCCGGATATCTGCCTGTGTGCCGCCAAACATCCGGTTGAATAATAAGGGGCCGTAATACAATTTCGGAGTATCCGGTGCTCTGTTGAGCCGATTCATTGTATTACCCAACTGCATCCAATAGGTATTTTCCTGCTCCTGGCCCTGCAGCTTAATATAATTGGAATCACTGTAGTAAGTAGGCGGACGATAATTAAAATCACCTATTTTCTGATCAAAATAATATTGTTTGGTAATGGGATCATACCGAAGAGAGTCATGAATGACGGGCGGATTTTTTAAATCAATGCTGGGATTTCCCGGGTTACTCAGAGGATCGCCATAAGTATCGCTGATAGGAAAGGGCAGGCTGTCGGTAATGGAAGTGTCGGGCCGTGGCAGATTAATTGCCAAATCATTAGCTTCTAATAACTTATCATGAACGGCATCTGCATCCGGCAATATGCTTCCGGTTTCCGGGATCAATGAATAGGTCCGCTTATAGCTCGATAGGCAAAAGACAATGATGACACAAGCTGCTACAATCGTGTAAAATCGCTTTATCACTCAGGTACTTTAGGTTTTTAAAGGAAGGGTTAAACTACACTACATATTTTTCAGAGCTTCTTTGATCAGCATCTCCAGGCTGCCGTTATCAGGAAAAGTGTTCATCACTTTCCGGATAGCGGATTCGGCAGCGGTTCTTGCAATACCAAGCGCCAGCAAAGCATTTAACGCATCCGTCTGCAAGGTATTGCCTCCTTTTGAAACTAAAGTCTGGATAGTTTCAAATTTTCCCATTTTATCCTTTAATTCCAATATCATTCGCTTAGCTGTTTTGGCGCCAATTCCTTTTACGCTTTCCAATTGCTTCTCATTTTCAGCCACAATGGCCATTCTCACCTCATCCGGCTTCATGGAAGAAAGGATCATTCTGGCCGTGGAAGCCCCAACTCCCGAAACCGAAATTAATTGCAAGAAAATATTCCGCTCATTTTCTTCAAAAAAGCCATAAAGGGTATGGGCATCTTCCTTAATGTGGAGAAAAGTCAGCAGTTTGCATTTCTCTAAATTTTGAATCCTCGAATAAGTATTCAGACTGATTTGAACTTCATAACCCAAACCGTTCACATCCATATATACAAAGGCTGGCGATTTATAAGTCAATTTTCCGTCAATATAAGCTATCATAGGCTGAAATAAAAGGTGAACTTGCCCACAAAGTAAAGAGAAATCATGGAACCAGAAAAAATTACCATTTTCGGCTGATTACCTTATTTTTGCCTCCTGAACTATCATGCATAAATTCTCCAAGAATGAATAAAATCAATGCCGCAATTACTGCCGTAGGCGGATACGTGCCCGACTATGTGCTTACGAACAAGGAATTGGAAACGATGGTAGAGACCAATGATGAATGGATCAAATCACGAACCGGCATTGAGGAACGAAGGATTTTAAAAGGAGAAGGAAAAGGATCTTCGGATTTAGGCGCTCCCGCTGTTCAGGACTTATTGAAAAAAAGAGGTATTTCTGCCGAAGAAATAGATTTACTCATCTGCTGTACCGCCACTCCCGACATGCTTTTTCCGGCGACTGCCAATATTATTTGTGATAAAATAGGAGCTAAAAATGCCTGGAGCTTCGACCTGCTGGCAGCCTGTTCCGGATTCATTTACGGACTGACTACCGGTTCCAAATTCATCGAATCCGGCGCTTATAAAAAAGTAGTGGTGGTGGGGGCCGACAAAATGAGCTCCATCGTGGATTATACCGACCGGAAAACCTGCGTGCTTTTCGGCGATGGTTCCGGCGCCGTTTTATTGGAACCTGGTACGGATGGTTACGGAATCATGGACAGCATCCTGCACACAGATGGTTCCGGCAGGGAATATTTACGGTTGAAAGCGGGTGGCTCTCTGAAACCGGCCAGCGAAGAAACCGTAAAAAACGGCGAGCATTTTATTTACCAGGAAGGAAAAACAGTGTTTAAGTTTGCCGTGGTGAACATGGCGGAAGTATCTTACGAAATTATGCAACGCAATCATCTCACCAAAGACGATATTGCATGGCTGGTTCCCCACCAGGCCAATAAGCGCATCATTGACGCCACCGCAGAGCGAATGGGGCTGCCGATGGAGAAAGTCATGATCAACATTCAGCGCTATGGAAACACTACCTGCGCTACTATCCCACTCTGCCTTTGGGAATGGCAAAATCAATTAAAGAAAGGCGACAACCTCATTTTATCTGCCTTTGGCGGAGGCTTTACCTGGGGAGCTATTTGGGTGAAGTGGGCGTATGACGGGAAATAATTTGAATATTCATAAGCTATTTAATAGCGGTTTCCCTGCATAATCCCTTTTCTTATCTCTTTCTTTTATACTCTAAAAGTGCGCTTTTAACAGGCTTGGTCCATGCTTAATCTATACTTAATCCACTCTTGAGCCATGCTTTGGAGAGGGGGGGGTTATGTTCCAAGTTCCAGGTTTCAAGTTTGCCTCGCCTCAGGCAATGGTTTCAGGTTTCAGCCTGCCTCGCTTCAAGCGACGGGTTTCAAGCCTGCCTCGCCTAAGGCGATGGTTTCAGGTTTCTAGTTCGGGAGGTACTTGATGTAGGAATGATGATTTAAGATTGATGATTTAGGATTTCAGAAGATGTGGATAAAAAGTACTTGACTTTGGCCTTTTTATTTCGTATATTGGTGAAAAATAAACCCTTATGGCAAAATTATGTGGACCGCTGCTTATTACCGGAACTATAGATGATGTATGCTTTTAC
>SCQV01000339.1 GCA_004299085.1 Chitinophagaceae bacterium
TTTTCCTAATTGACCCTTGTGGATGATCATTGGAATGCTGCCATTATATTAACCAAACTTAACAGAACAACGCCTGTCTGTATGTATAAAACAGACAGGCGTTGTTTTATACTACGGCTAGTTAAGGCTGAATCAGTAAGACCTGCTCAAAGAAATAAACAAACTTTTTTTAACAATTTCTTATTGTTTTCAAGAAGATTTGCTAAAAAACGGGCGTTTTGTCAATGCTAATGTGATTATCCGTTCAACACACCGTATGATATCGGATGGGAAAGGCACAGGTAAAGGATAGATACGGCATGGATACAGCATAGATAAAGCGTATTTAAAGCACACTCAGGGTAATATAATGCAGTGAATAAAATTAATGAAGGGGCGGCCTTTCCTCTTTCAACTTTTGATAAAACACCTTCCCAACTCTCTGTATATGCTCTAATAAATCAGAATTGGATAGTTTATGTTTTACAGACAAATCAATTTTATAAGGTAGCAGCAAATCGTCCAGCTCATTTTCCAGTCGCATCTGCTCGTAAAAAGTAAGATTTCCATCAATAGTCAAATCTATATTCGATCCGGGCTTGTAATTGCCTTTGACTCTGGAACCATATAGGAGTACCGTATCAATATTTTCATACAGGCTGAAAACAGCGCTGATGGCAGTAATATCTTTATCCTTTAAGCCAAACTTCATGTTCAATTGTTTTTCAGATCATTCATTTTTAGCCTGAATGCCATAAAGATGTCCATATAGTTGTTGTACCACTTTATAGCGAATATCATCAGCAGTGTTGAGCCGCTTAGCGTCCTGGCACCTTCGCATGAAAAATTTTCATAACTAAACGACATTGATACTACATTTTCAATTTAGCCTTCGTTAAAATCTTATGCCGGATATTTTTACTTTTATTTAAAATCCCGCCATATTCGGATGGCAGCATTAATTTCTTTTTAGCCCTACGAAAAGATAGCTGTACCATATATACACCGGCTAAGGTGATGACCGACCCAAAAAAGATATACCAGTTCAGATGTTCGTGTAAAATAGCCCATCCTAATATCAACGCAACTACCGGATTAATATAGGCATACACCGAAGCTTGTGTGGCGGGTAAATTCTTTAGTGCATATTGATAAGCATTAAACCCGATCAATGATCCTGCTACAATGAGGTAGCCAATAGACAGCCAACTGATAACCGGTATCTTAGTTAAAGGAATTGTATGTCCTGTTACCACACTTATAATCACCAATTCTAATCCGCCGAATAAAAATTCCCATCCTGCCGCATAAAAAACATTCAGGTCAAATGGTTTCCTTGAGATCAAAACACTTCCTGACGACCATCCCAGAACAGCCAATAAAATTAATATAACTCCGAAAGCAAAACCTTTATATTCCGGATGTATCAATTGCGGATAAAAAATGACGGTGATTCCTGCCAGCCCTAAGAATAAGCCAACGATTACCTTGTAATTCACTTTGGTTCCACGCATGAGCAAAATGCTGAAGAATGCAATGCACAAAGGATTCAATGCAGCCAGAACGGCGGCTAATCCGGAAGGCACTGTCTGCTCTCCCCAAGTCATAAACCCGTTACCAATTCCCAGGAGAAAAAAGCTGATAATTGCCAGGCGTCCGAGTGTTTTTATATCCGGAAGCCGGTGTCCTTTGATCAAAAACCAGCTTACTACCAATATTCCACAAACCGAATTTCGTATGGCAGCCAGCATCAGTCCCGGCATGTGCTTTACGCCGGTTCGCATGGCAAGGTAAGTCGTCCCCCAGACGATACA
>SCQV01000340.1 GCA_004299085.1 Chitinophagaceae bacterium
AAGCAATCCCATGCGCATTAAAGTCTGGCGCCTGTTTTCCTCTCCAACGAGCTCCCTGGCTCTCTCATCTAAAATAAAATCTAATCCATTGTTTCCACTATTTTCAATATCCGATGCAGTCACCATTCCCTGAGCAGGATAGTTGGCAAATGCACGTTGACGCAGGACGTTAATGCTGGCTGCTGCGCTCTGGTAATCTTTCAGATCAACTCATTTAAAATCCTTTCCGAGAGATGATCCCATCTTTCATTTAAGAGAGTGTTTTCAGGAATGCCCTTTATCGGAGGCTCAGGCTTCCATTGGTCTTCCAGAAATTCTATTAAATAAGACAGGTTGTCTCTGTTCTTTTGGATCAGCTTTTGTAATTCTTGTCGCTCTTTTTCCGTAATTTCTCCATTCAAATGCTTTCCCAGCAATATCCATAAATTCTTTTCTTCCATTAATAAGGATTAAGCTTCCATATATAAGGTCACAGAAAAAAGGCAAAGCCCCTAGTGTCATCTCAAGAATGTTTTGTCTTGTTTCCCACAAACTTGCCGGCCGGCAAGGGCGGGTATATTCCTTTGTGCGCGTCTGAACGTAATGGACAGGTTCTTGGTGGCTTCGTCCAAAGGACTATAAAAAACTATCCGGAATACGACTTATCATTTTCGTTCCTCCTTTATTTGACGATTTATTTGTTTATATTTGGCAGCATCTAGAGAAATAAACGAAAACTGAACCCTTAAAAAATTACTTTATGCAGGTAATACAAGCTATTCAAAACAGAATTTACGAGGTCAGAGGAGAAAGAGTAATGCTGGATTTCGATTTGGCAGCCATTTATGAAGTACAAACTAAAGTGCTAAATCAAGCCGTAAAGCGAAATATTAAACGTTTCCCCAAAGACTTTATGTTTAGGCTTACTATTTCCGAATGGAGTATAATGCAGTCACAATTTGTGGCCGCATCCGATCCGGTAAACTCTTTAAGGTCACAAATTGTGACCGCATCCCAAAGTAAAAGAAACACCCGTGTTACTCCTTATGCCTTTACAGAACAAGGCGTTGCCATGTTGAGCGGCGTATTGAATAGCGACCGGGCTATCAATATGAATATTGCCATCATGAGCGCTTTCGTAGAAGTGCGCAGGATATTATTGCTGCAAACCGATATCAGAGAACAATTGCGGCAGATACAGGAACATATTACTGAACATGATGTGCAGCTAAGTCAGATTTATGACAGCATAGAGAATTTATTAGATGAAAATGCCGCTCAGCGAAAGTGGGAAGACAGGGAAAGAATAGGATTTAAAAAAAGTAACTAATTGATTAGAGTAAAACGAATTAAAAAAGATATGTACACTATACATAGCTGATTATCTTATTATCATGAAGTTTTCTCATTCTTAAAACTGAACGTCTTCAGGTCAATATTTATTTCTTTGGCTATCTTGTGAAGTGCAGTGGCAACATGGTTTTCGACGGTACGTGGTGAAATCTGCAGAATATCTGCCACTTCTTTATAACGCAGTCCATCTTCTTTCACTAATTTATAGACGATCCTGCAGCGAGGTGGAAGCTCACTTACTGCCTTATTAATGGCTTGCAGCATTTCTGAAGCCACGATGAGATGTTCCGGGGTGGGAGAAAAGCCAACTGAAGAAACATCCAACTGATCCAGGTCTTCAAACGGGTAACCGCGTCTTTGAAGATAATTGAGTGAAAGATTCTTCACCGCCACATATAAATAAATCCGCAGATTGGAAATATCCGACAGATTTTTTCTTTTATTCCATAAGGATACAAAAACATCTTCCACAATTTCCTCTGCAGCTTCTTTGCATTTTACAAAAGAGTTGGAGAAATAAAGGAGATAACTATAATAGCGCTGGAATAATTCTTTGAACGCCTGCTGGTCATCAGAAAACGCAATCCTTTGCATTAAGCTTTCTATGTATATTT
>SCQV01000341.1 GCA_004299085.1 Chitinophagaceae bacterium
GGATGGTATGCGCCCTGCTTTCCGTACAGGCGCAGCAATCTTCTCTCTATACTATCAACGGTATGGTAGTGTCTGCCAAAGACGGGATAGCCCTGCCGGCTGCTACCGTAAAGATCAAAGATACCAACAGGGGTATTACCACGGATAATTATGGTCGCTTTACCCTGCAAAACGTACAGGACACCGCGGTATTGATCGTTTCATCCATTGGCTATGCTTCCCAGGAAATAACCGCTGATATCAAAAATCCGATGATCATTCGTTTGATCCCTTCGGTAAATAAGCTGGATGAGACGGTGATAATGGGCTACGGCACTACAA
The DNA here is from genome assembly GCA_004299085.1 of Chitinophagaceae bacterium. GTDB lineage: Bacteria > Bacteroidota > Bacteroidia > Chitinophagales > Chitinophagaceae > FW021-bin31. The sequence goes on from SCQV01000341.1 coordinate 322, forward strand.
CCCAAAGATTGAACACCGGTGATATCAGCACCATTACCGCCAAAGAAATTTCCGAGCAACCTGTCACCAATGTCTTAGCAGCTTTATCTGGCCGAGCCCCCGGCGTATATGTGCAAACACAAAACGGACTTCCCGGAGGCAATATTACAGTTCAAATCAGAGGTATCAATTCTATTGGTGCAGGAAATGATCCGCTGTATATTATTGATGGAGTACCTTATCCTTCAACTCCATTGAATAACGGTCTTGCTTTTAATGGCGCAGCGGGCAACATTAGTCCCCTGAATAGTATTAATCCGGATGATATCCAGAGCATTGAAATATTAAAAGATGCAGACGCTACGGCGATCTACGGGTCGAGAGGATCTAACGGGGTTATTCTGATTACTACCAAAAAGGGGCAATCAGGAAAAACGCGTTTTCAAGTGAATATATCCCAAGGATTTAGCCGTTTAAATCAACAGACAAACTATCTGAACCTAAAGCAATATCTCCAGTTAAGAAGGGAAGCATTTAAAAATGATGGCGTGGAACCTACCACTTCAACAGCGCCTGACTTGCTGGTTTGGGATACCACAAAATCCACAGACTGGCAAAAGTATCTTTTCGGGAGGACAGATCCGGTAACAGAGGCGCAAGCCAGCATATCTGGTGGCAATACCAGTACCCACTTCCTGCTAAGCGGTAATTTCCACCGGGAAGGCTCCATATACCGGGGTAATTTCCATTACAGTCGAGCAGGATCATATTTCAATATGGAACACACGTCTCCTAATCAAAAATTTCATACTACATTTACGACAAGCTACGAGGCAGATAATAATGACTTGCCACAACTAAATTTACTGTCCAGCCTTTCTCTCCCACCGGACTTCCCTTTGTATGACAGTATGGGAAATCTCAATTGGAATGGTGCGAGTAATCCTTTAGGAGTCTTAAAGCAAACCACTCAGGCAAAAACCAATAATTTAGTTTCCAATCTCATACTGCGATACTCTATTTTGAAGGGACTGGATATCAAGGTAAGTTTAGGATTTAATAAGCTATCCCTTACCGAGTTATCTATAACACCTAAAACTGCTCAAGCACCCTCTTCCTATGCAACTAACTCTGCGGATTGGGCTGATATGTCCACACAATCATATATTATAGAGCCGCAAATAAACTATGTCAGAAAAATAGGTAATGGCAGCTTAACAATGCTTGCCGGAGGTACCTGGCAGTACACAGGTAATCAAAATTTATATATTCAGACTTCGAATTATAGTAATGAATCATTGCTTGGGTCATTGGGAGCAGCAGGTACAATCAACTCTGTAAATAATACCAATTCAGTTTATAAATATGCATCCATATTTGGCCGTGTTAATTATAATTGGCAAGATAAGTACATTATCAATGGAAGCTTTCGTCGTGATGGCTCTTCCCGTTTTGGACCAGGTAAACAATTTGGTAATTTTGGTGCTGCAGGTGCAGCATGGTTGTTTTCCAATGAACACTTCATTAAGGAGAGTATTCCTTTTCTAAGTTATGGGAAATTAAGAGCCAGCTACGGGCTTACAGGAAATGATCGGATAGCTGATTATGGATTTCTTTCCACATATAGTTCAGGTTCAATATATAACAATATAGCTACCTTACGGCCCACCCGTGCAGCAAATCCTGACTATAGCTGGGAAACTAATAAAAAGATGGAAGCAGCCATTGAATTGGGTTTTCTGAAAGATAGGATCATGCTTTCTACTGCCTGGTATCGAAACAGGAGTTCCAATGAATTGGTATCTTATCCTTTACCAACACAAACCGGCTTTTCGAGTTATCAGGCCAACCTGCCTGCCTTGGTAGGAAACAAGGGATGGGAATTTGACTTTAATTCGACCAATATTACTACGCATAATTTTAATTGGCAAACATCCTTCAACATTACTTTTTCCAATAATAAGCTTATTTCTTTTCCGGGCATAGAAAGTTCCAGTTACGCATATCAGTATCAGGTGGGGCAAGACTTAAGTGTCCATAAAGGCTATCTTTTTACCGGAGTGAATCCTAAAACGGGTATTGCTCAATTTAAAGATGTCAATAATGACGGGGTACTCAATAATAAGGATCGTGTGGTTATTGGCAAAAGTAGCCCTGACTTTTACGGCGGGTTTAACAATACGCTGAGTTATAAAGGGATTACCTTATCAGTGTTTTTTCAGTTTGCCAAACAACAAAATAATACGCTGACTCCAGCTATGATTGGCATGAGCAACTATATGGATGCAGTACTCAAGAGATGGCAAAAACCGGGAGATATAACGTCCATTCAAAAACCCACAGCCACATTTGGAAGCCCCGCTTCAGCTACGATTTTTAATATGCTTTTTTCCAGTGCCACTTTTTCAGATGCTTCTTATATCCGTTTCAAGAACATTTCTTTGGACTATCAATTAAAGTCACATTGGATTCAATCTATCAGAGCTGAAGATTGCAAAATTTATTTGCAGTTCGAAAACTTAATCACTTGGGCCGCCAATAATAATTATCGCCTTGATCCTGAAACAACCGCCCAATCCATTCCTCCCCTTAAAACTTTTGTACTGGGCTTACAACTATCTTTTTAATATGCCAAAACAATTCTGAAATGAAAAAGAAAACAATTGCTTTATACCTGTTGATGGCCTCTGGCGTCCTGTCTATGATGACTATGCCATCCTGCAAAAAATTGATCCAAATTGATCCACCTGCATCACAACTGACGGGTGATAAGGTATATGCAGATGATAACAGCGCGATTGGCGCTGTATCCAACATCTATACCTGGTTTGAGAATTACGACCTGGAGGGCAATCTAATGCCCTATGTAAGCCTGTATGTGGATGAAATATATCCTACCACTGCCGATGAAGAAAGCATGATGTACTACAATAATGCCATCAGCGTAGATGACTATAGTATCTCCAATGTATGGAAGTATGCCTACTTCATCATCTATGAAAGCAATGCTATGCTGGAAAACCTTCCCGCTTCGACCGGAATAACACCTGCTGTTAAAATGCAACTCGAAGGAGAAGCCAAGTTCCTGCGTGCTTATGCTTATTATTTTCTGATCAATTTATATGGCAATGTTCCCCTGGTGCTATCTACTAATGTCAAAGAAACAGCCAGCCTGCCAGGGGATTCGACATCGGATATCTATAAACAAATTGTACAAGACCTGTCAGATGCAGAAACTGATTTGCCAGAAGCATATCCTACCCAAGGGAAAACCCGTGCAAATAAATGGTGCGCTGCCTCACTGCTGGCGAGGATTTATCTGTACACAGGAGACTGGAAAGATGCGGAAGCACAGAGTACCGAAGTCATCAATTCTGGCCAATATAAATTGGATTCTTTGGATGAGGTCTTTGCAAGCAATAGTAAGGAAACTATTCTGGAATGCTGGAATCAGAATGGCTATACCATTACAGGAAGCACTTATCTCCCAGGCTCAGCCGGTGAAGCCCCACTTTATGCCATAGACACCTCATTATTAAATGCCTTTGAACCGGGTGATCGCCGGAAAACAGAATGGCTTGATTCCGTTGTCATCTCTGGAAGTGTATATTATTATCCATATAAATATCAGCTAAATAGTAACACCGGGGGTGGCAGAACGGAATATACCGTGCTGCTTCGACTGGGAGAGCAATACCTCATTCGTGCAGAAGCCAGGGCACAGCAGAATAATCTGACAGAAGCTGTCGCTGACCTGAATACCATACGTACCCGTGCAGGACTGAAAGAGCTTCCTACGGGGCTGTCGCAAAAAGAAATCTTAGCAGCAATAGCCCAGGAGAGAAGAGTGGAACTGTTTACTGAATGGGGACACCGTTTCTTTGATCTGAAAAGAACCGGACAAATTGATGCCGTACTGGGTACTTCAAAACCATTCTGGAAGACTACGGATCAATTATACCCCATCCCGCAAAATGAGCTGAACAAGAATCCGAACTTGAAGCAAAACGAAGGTTATTAATTTTTATTCATCAAACTATAGGAAAATGAAAACATGTTGTCTAATCACATTTATCTGTTTAATGGGAATAAGATCTTTTGCACAAGAAAATGCATCATCCCCTTCTTTGAACCGCCCCCCTCTTCAATCTGATAAAATCCAACCTATAAAAATAGGCCAAAAAGTACCGGAAACATTTTTACGTGGAATTCTAAATTATAAGGATTCCACTGCCCAATTATCAGATTTTTACAAAGGAAAACTATTAATTATTGATTTCTGGGCTACCTGGTGTTCGCCATGCATAACATCATTACCAATCCTCGATTCAATTCATAAGGTAATGTCAAATAAAGTGAATATTATTGCCGTAACCTACCAAACAAAGGATGAGGTAAAAGCCTTTTTCAAAAAACATAAAAATATGGAGAACTCCACCTTACCTTTTGTGGTCGGAGATGAAATCCTTAGCCGATTTTTCCCATATAAATATGTCCCTCAGGAAATATGGATTGATAGTAATGGTTACTTAAGGGGAATCACTACCAATGATAATGTGACAGTAAGAAATATTGATTCTTTATTGAATAATAATAAATTAAATTTTCTTACTAAAAAGGATAGCCTTACTTATGATTCAAGAAAGTATTCAAATTTTCAGGATAAAGATATTCTCTTTAGATCTGTATTAGCTAAAACTCCTTTAGGTATTGGTGGTGGTTGGGTTGATTTTAAATATGTGCAAAATTATAGCAAGTATTATAAAAGGATATTTTTGACTCACAGGACGCCTCTTCAGCTTTTTTATACTGCATATACACATGGAGAGGGTTACGTAAATTATAAAAGGATATTTTTTGATTTAACAGATTCAACTAAATATATCTTTCCGACCCACGGCGAGTTTAATGCAAACGACAGTCTGAGAAATCTCTATACTAATTATGATCAATGGTTAAATGATTGGGAGAAAGCTAATGATTATTGTTATGAGCTTATTATGCCTCATTACGTTAAAGACACTATTTTTTATAAATATATGCTCCAGGATCTGAACCGATGTTTTGATATACAGGCAAATATAGAGAAGAGGCTTCTGCCTTGCATAGTTATTAAATTATCTGATCCAGGAAACACCACTAAATTAAGGACAACAGGCTTACCTCCCCAGACTTATTGGAATCCAAACCATGATACGCTGAAAAGGATCCAAAATGAACCTTTATCCGTTTTAGTTTCTACCTTAAATAGTTTTAAAAAGAACGATCCTGTAATAGACCTTACCCATTACACCAAACCGGTGGATATGAACTTTAATAATATGGGAAATTTCTTTCAAAGGGAAAAATATGATGTGGATGAGCTAAGGAAAGATTTGGCAAAGTATGGATTAGAAGTTATCAGAGAAAAAAGGCTTTTTGAAGTTTTGATAATTAAGCAAAGATGAAAAAAAAGGTGGCAGTATTCACATACGATGCCACCTCCTTAACACCTCAAGACGCTACAGATTACTGGTAATGCAGGTCTTCACTGGGGACACTGTTACCCTGGGAATCAAAAGCTGCTGCACAAGTTTCGGTCACTTTTGGCTGACAGCCGGTAATTGACTCCATTTGTGCTTGGGTCTTATTCGAATAAGTACCCGTTTGATTGCCATTCTGATCATAAGTAATCCAATTGTACGTCAAGTCATCAGAATGAGCTGACGCGACATTCGAAGCCATCACACTTCCGGCAGCAATGGCAACGGCAAGGACTGTTAGTCCTATTCTTAATTTTTTCATGACGATAAGTTTAATAGTAAATAAATATTGCCTACTCTGTTCTACAGGTTTTCGGTTACTCCTGTTTTTGTGCGCACAAAATATTTTTATCATCCCGTTGAATAAGATTGGGCATGCAAATCATTGATTTCAGCTTTATTTTTTCTTTCCAGGAATATTCCGCCAATGGAGAGTCCCAGGAAGAAAATATTGAACACTAAATGGCCCGGCCAATGAAGCGCTGAAATAATACCCCCGCAGGCACACGGAAGTGGCAGTCCTGATAACAGCATTGCTGCTATGTATATAGTAAATACCAGCATTAAGCCCGTAGCCCCGTAAAAGGCCCATAATCTTGTTTTGGTAAAAGGCAGCATGGCTGCAACCAATAATTCCAGGGTGGGAATAAGCCATGCTATCCAATGAGCCGATTTAGCCAATAATTTGAAAGGAGATTCACTTACCTGGAATACAAACACACTATACTCACTCAGTTTAGTCAGGGCTGCGTAGCAAAAAAGAAGCAATAACAACGCTGAAATGATTTCTATCAAGATGGTCTTTTTCATAGATAATGAATACTGTCTTCTCACATACAAAGTTACACTCCTCCCATACCCTCCTCCAAGCACTTTCTTTTGTCCAAAAGGAGCATTTTTTGTCCAAAAGGAGCAATCTTTGTCCGAAAGGAGCAATTGTTAATGGTTTCTTAACTCTGCCGGTGTGATATGGAATCTTTTGTGGAATTTCCGGGTAAAAGAGGAAAGGGATTTAAAACCCACTTCAGCCGTAATTTCTTTCACGGGCTTATTAGTTTCACTAAGCAGGCTATGGGCTTTTAAAAGTCTTTTTTCAAGCGCGTACTGATGAATGGTTTGATGAAATCTCTTTTTAAATTTCCGTTGCAGGGTAAACCGGCTTACCTGGTACTCGTCAGACAATATTTTTACATCAAGCGGTTTATCTAAATTTTCCGTGATATAGGAGGCAATCCGGTCGGTTATTTTATCACTGGTAGTCATTTCATAGGGGTCAATCATTAAACACAGAAGCGATAGACGCCATTCATTTTGCAAATTCGCTCTTTACTTTTTAAAATGAACCCGTCGAAAGACCCATTTTTTTACCGTCGAAAGACGGTGAAAAATACCGTCGAAAGACGGTACGTCAGAATAAAAAAGCCTTTTATCTTTGCCTGTGTAAATAATATTTATCACCCTTAAACAATTACATCATGAAAAATTACTTTCTTGCAATGGCAGCCATTGCCCTGTTTTTTGCCTGCTCCGCATGCAAACAATTTAATGCTCTCAGCGACCTGTTACCCGGCACTAAAGTGCAGGCGCAAGGCGCAGTTTCTCTACCTGGCCCGGAAGAGATGCAATATTCTCAGCCTATTCCGGTGGACACTTCTAATAAGATGATCATGAGCTACCTGCGAAGCATCGAATACGAAACGAATACAAAAGCGATTCGTTCCTGGGCATTTAATGCAGATACGCTCAGACGTTATCTGAATGAAGGCAAAGGGAAAAAGATCATTACGATGAAATTTATGTTAGCCCATACGTTGACTTATATCAACTCCGGACATTACGGAGAGAGGCCTTCTCCTTTAGATAATAACCACGCTATCACTATCGTACTCGTGGGCGCGGACTCTTCTGGGAATTATGTACTGAATGAAGAAAATATGGACTATGACCAGTGCATGCCCTGCCCCGAAAACTGTATTGGTTCACCTACGATTGCCGAATAAAAGAAAGCATTACATACAATGACTGCAAAAATTCAGTTTATTATCTATATATCTGTCCTTGTATTTACATTCGGCGTCAGCCTAAAGAAATTAAAGGGAACGGAACTGTCCCTGAAATTCATTTGTATGCTTTTAGGCTACACAATAATTACCGAAATACTGGCGGCTTACATGGCAATAAGGTTCAGGCAAAATCTGATGATATATCATATCTATCCTTCTGTCAGCCTGGCCTTCATTGCCCTGTATTATAATTATTCAATCAAAGAGTTTCGTCAATATAAGATAGGATATTTTGTAGCCGGCTTTGGCTTTCTTGCAGCCATCCTCAATACGCTGTACTTACAGCCACTGAAGGTAATGGATTCTAATGTTACGTTACTGGCTGGAGTCTTAATCGTGATGATGGCTATCCTATCCTTTTATAAAATATACATGGATGAAAGTAACCTGAGATTTGCACGAACGCCGCATTTTTGGTTATCCGTCCTGTTCTTATTTTACTATTGTACCACATTCTTTTTGTTCGGACTCATGCAATACTGCCTGATGAAAAAGATGCATACCATCCTTCAGGGAATGTACTGGTTCTTGTGGAGCGTGAATCTTATTTTTTATACCGGTATCGGTGTTATTTTCCTCCTCACCGTTCCACGAAAAAAGTACTATGGAAGATAAGTATTTGATAGCCTTAATCATTTATGGTACGTTATTACTGCTAACGCTTGTGGGCATTATCATCATTTTTATGGTCCTCCATAAGAGGCGCACCCGGCGTTATCAGGAGGAGCTTTTGCGTACCCGGGTAGAAGTGCAGGAACAGGCGCTTGATTGGGTATCCAGGGAAATACATGACAACATAGGACAGGTACTGAGCATTATCCGCATGCAGCTTAACTATGAAGCACCGGGCAAAACAAAGCAAGAACTGGTGGATGAAATGATACAGGCATCCGGGTTAATTGAACAGTGCATCAATGACCTTCGAAACATGAGCCACACGCTGAATGGTGAGATGATAGAAAAAAGAGGGTTAACGGCTGCTATCAAACAGGAATTGTCTTATGTACATTCGTTATATAAGCTGGAATGTGATTTTATAGAGAGCGGTGAAGTTGTTTTGGATAGCGAGGGGTGCCTGTTGCTCTTTCGTATTATCCAGGAATGCTTAAATAATATTGTAAGGCATGCAGAAGCTACTGCTATTTCAGTTACCCTTACCGGAGGTGATCATGGGTTGGAATTAAGCATAGAGGATAATGGTAAAGGGATGGACATGGGTAAATTAGCGGAAAGCAAAGGGATGGGCCTCGTCAATATCAGAGAACGTACCCATCTGCTGGGAGGTAAGCTGCATATACTTTCCGGTAAAGAAAAAGGATCTAAAATAACGGTTACCTTAAAACTCTCACAAGATGAAAAAACGCGATATTAAAATTGCTATTGCCGATGATCACGCGCTGGTTCGCTCCGGGCTGGCCAACATGATTTCTTCCACCACAGGTTTTGAGGTAGTGCTGGAAGCAAAGGATGGGAAAGAATTAATGGATAAGCTGGACAAAGCGGAGAGATTGCCGGATGTCATTCTGCTTGACATTAGTATGCCCGTAATGAATGGCTATGATACGATGACGGCCATCCGGGAAAAATACCCATCTCAAAAAGTGATCGGGCTTTCGATGTACGATAATGAACTCAGCATCATCCGCATGTTCCGGTTAGGTGTCAGAGGATATGTAGAAAAAGGAAGTAGTTATAAGGAGCTGGAACGCGCGCTTATAGCGGTGTATAACGGCAGCTTTTATCATGGAGAGGAGCTGTCTGCCAGGATATTGGAAAGAATGCAACAGGGGTTACCTCCAATGGATATTAATGATAAGGAAAAAGAATTTCTTACTCTATGTTGCAGCGAGCTTAACTATAAAGAGATTGCTGAGCGTATGAACCTCAGCGAACGTACCATTCACGGCTACAGGGATGCTTTATTTGAAAAGCTTGGTTTGAAATCCCGGTCGGGATTGGTGGTCTTTGCCCTGCAAACTGGAGTCGTAACAGAGAAAGTATTGTAAGGAATCACAATAATCCGCGTTCTTTTACCATTGCTCCACATAAACAGAGTCATTAACTTTTCTTATCCACTTTGAAAGAATCTGATACCGTCATTCAGCCCTTTAAAATTGGGTTGAACGACGGTTTTTTATTTGGAGGTTGTTCTTTAGATTTGTTTCAGGTTGTCAAAAACTATTTTGTTATGACAGATTTCACTGACAGGTTACAAGAACAACTGGATATAGAGTTGCAGACAATTGAGGGCAACGGAGAGGCTCCCTTGCAGACTGCCCTCCAGTCAATTCCGGTAGTAGAAAAAGTACTAGCGGAATTAAGGAATTATATTCATCATTATTCCTTTGAAAACACTTCTGAGGAAATCAGGTTTTATAAAGAAGTGGAGCCGGGCTTTCACGCCCGCTTAATTTATTATGTCCGGCTGTATCAAATTGAAACCTGCAAACCGGAGGGAGGAAATGATGAACTTGTAAACTATTATAAGAATGAACTAAAACGTATCTATCAGTTTTTTACAGATAATAAAGAACTTTACCGCTATTACAGAACAGGCGCTGTATTTCTCGATGAAACCTACTTCCTGCCTCATGGGGCTACATCGCAGTTAACGGTAGAAGAATATACCTGCATCCTGGATACACAGTTTTGTACCACGCAGGGTTATAAGATGGCTAAGATATTAGCGTATGAGAAGCTGCAAAAATATCTTTCAAATGCACTGGAACAGCTTACCTCTACACCACAGTATGCTTTTCCCTTCAAAGGCAGGTTTAAATGGACAGGCCCTAAGGTAGCGCTTACAGAATATCTGTATGGCCTGGTATATAGCGGGATGATTAATAACGGCCAGGTACAGGTCAAAGAGCTCGCTGAATTACTGCAATTTATTTTTGATATTGACCTCGGCAACTATTACCGTTCGAGACAGGAGATGTACACCCGGAAAAAAACAGCCCAATATCTTGAGCTCATGCTTAAACGCTACCAGGAAGGAATGAATGAAGCAGATGAAAAATACCGCCATTCCTGATTATTCCTGTAAGCACTTTATTCTATTTTTTCTTCTCAAACCATTCGCCATATTGCATTTAACTATATCCTTCCATTTTAGTTTTCAAAAAAAGTTTTACCGAACTCGGTTCAGGTTGTGATTTACCCCCCAGCCGTAAGGGCATTTTTGCGCTGAATTATTCACCATAAAAAAATGTTCTTATGTTATCACACGTTACCTGGCAACAGTATCTTACCGGCTGCGGCGGACTTATGGTTGCCTATTACCTCGTCATACTGCTGCTGTTTTATCATAAGCAGATAATCCAAATTCTTTCTGGGAAGAAAAGCAGTCCCTCTAATCTTTATGCATCCACCGGTTTACAAACTAATTTGATGGGCGCGGTTAAGGAGACTTCCACCGATGTTAATGATGAAGCGCCTGATAAGCCGGAAAATATATCCTCCCAATCCCTTGAATTTTCCGAAAATAATCCTCTGGATGCTTATGAAAACGAAGCAGCCATCAGCAATACTTTTGATGAACTGGAGCAACTTTCTATACGCCTAAGAGCTATCATGGAACGCTATGGCAAGAAAGCCAACCGGACAGAACTTACCGAAAAGATACGAAGGGAGCTTGCCGGATTTTCATTCAAGGTAAATCCCGAAAGTTTTAAAGAAGCCGTTAATCAGTTCATCAAAGACCAGTGCCATCTGGTATGTGGCATCCGCATAGAGCCTGCAGACTTAAAACTAATCTGGGGCAAAGAAATGATATGACCCTTTTGTTCAATCCATTTTTCATCACCCAAAAACATCTATTACCATGCACTCATTTATTAAAAAACATTATGCGAGCATCCGAAGGTATGCGCTGCTGACAGCAATTTCCTGCCTGACTTATTTTATCACCCATGCCCAGGATGGCAATGCGGGCATACAGGAAGCTACCAGTAAAGTAAAAAGTTATTTCTCCACCGGATGCAACTTAATGTACGCCATCGGCGCAGTGGTCGGGTTAGTCGGCGCAGTAAAAGTTTTTAATAAATGGAACTCCGGCGACCATGATACCGGTAAAGTGGCAGCAGCCTGGTTTGGCAGTTGCATCTTCCTCGTGGTAGTAGCCACGGTGTTAAAATCATTCTTTGGTGTATAAACCTGAAAAATCATGGAACATTTATTAGCACGGAAATTATACGACTATCTCTGTCGTAACAGTCCAGATATAATCCTTCGGCTGGATGATAAAGGAATGAACGAGTTTATCCGTTCAAAGATAGAAAATGCCCTTCCGCTGTTAGAAAATCTGCTCGTACAAAATTGTCCGGCTTTTATTATAGAAGAACTCTGCATGGATCAGATGACGGAAGATTTAAAGCCCTCCAAATATCATTATATCGTAAAAATCCTTGAAGAAGAATTTGAGGAGAAATATAACGGATTCAAAGAAACGGGACTGCTGACTTATGAGATAACAAACATGATAGACCGTTGCAAGGAAGTTTTTGAAAAATTCCGGTTTTCTGTTTTAACAGAAGAAGACAGGCAGCTTTACTATGCAGTTACCGGTATTATAGGAGCATATTTTGAAGAACCTTTAAACACCGGAGTACATGGCTTATAATCCCCTTCAAAAACTCCGGGATAATACCACCGCTATCCGAATTGCCCTCCTGCACAGGGATGGGAAACAGATGGAGGAGGATGATATAGCCCTGCTCAAACGTTATAGCGGCTTTGGTGGAATTAAAGCCATTCTCTATCCAGACGGTGACCTCTCGACTTGGAAGGAAGACAATGCATCAGAGAGTGACCTGAAACTATATGAGCCGGTAATGGAACTCCATGAGTTACTCAAAGATAATTTTAATCCGGAAGACTACAAGCGTATTATTCATTCCCTCAAAAACAGTACGCTCACTGCTTTTTATACACCTGCTATTATACCCCGAACGATTTACGAAACTTTAAAAGACAATGGTATTCACCCTCGGAGTCTGTACGAGCCATCCGCAGGAGCGGGTGTTTTTATCTCGGAAGCGGTCAAGGCATTTCCCGAAATTAAAAACATTACTGCTGTTGAAAAGGATGAGCTTACCGGACTGGTGCTTACTGCTATAGGTAGCGTAAATCCTCAACAAACACAAACTTATATTTCTGCTTTTGAAGATGCTCCAACAAAGGATAACGCTGGGTATGATTTGATTGTAAGTAATATTCCTTTTGGTAATTTTCTGGTATATGACGAAGCCTTTAGTGATAAATCGCTTACAGGAAAAATACATAATTACTTTTTTGCCAAAGGGTTGAATAAACTTAGTGGTGGAGGACTGCTAGCTTATATTACCACCGATGCATTTTTGAACAGCCCTTCCAATAAAACGGCCAGGGAATATCTTTTCCAAAAAGCTCATTTTGTGAGTGTGACGGTATTACCCGATAATCTCATGAAAGACACCGGTAATACGGAAGCGCCCAGCCACCTTTTAATCGTACAAAAAAATGAAGAAAAAAAGGCTCTTTTAGGAGAAGAAAGACTACTCATAAATACTTCCCTGAAGGAAAATGAATTTGGCCCCTTTTACGAAAACACCTTTCTCACTCATCATCCGGAATTAACCGCCGGTGATGAAGTGCGGCCAGGGAAGAATCAATACGGGCAGTCACATACTACGGTATGGCAATCGGGTTCACCAGATGATATGGCCCGAAGGCTTTCACAAATTCTAAACTATGACTTTAGCCGTCGTCTGGATAAAGAAAAATTTCAAAAAATAGCTATCGCGCCTGCAAAGGGAATTTCTACTCCATTAAAGCAACTGACTTTTTTACCGGTTCCTGAAAATAAAACCGGTGGCGCCGTCATTCAATTAGACTTATTCGACGCCGGTTTCTTGGAAAATATCAATCGTGGCAGAGCTTATATCAATAGCTTAGATACATCAGTTGTTTACAGCGATACCGCCCGTATCATCAGCACCATTAGCACCAAAGAAAATCCTTCTCACGAAAGCATCGTGCTGGTTACTGCCAAAGCAAAAACCGGTAACCGGTTTCTTTATAAGCTGTGTTCCAATGTGGCTGAGATAAAGCCTTCTTCTAACTGGATGAATGCACTCTTACTACAAGAAGAACTAAAGGCGCTTTCTGTAAAGCTAAGAGACTATGACCATAGTTACCGGTATGAAGGAGAGGGTGACCTGGAGCCTTTATTCTCGTTGGTAAGGAAAGAAGATGCAGACAAAATAAAAATCACTCAGCCGCATTATAAACCCGGAACGCTTGTCATAAAAGACGGCCAGGCAGGTATTATCAGTGACATAGATGAGCTCAAACAGCAGGCTACCTTCAAACTTCTTTCCATACCTGTAAACGACCTTGCTTTTTACAAACAGTATATAACGCTGAGAGATACCTATTTTAAACTCTTTGAAGCAGAGAAGACTGGAGAGATGACTAAGGATTTAAGGCAGAAGCTCAATCTAGAATATGACGCTTTTACCGGTAAGTATGGTCAATTAAACGGGCGTGTAAACAAACTAAAAATCTACAATGACAGTGCACATGGTGCAACTATCCTTTACTCCTTAGAGCGAAGGGATGGTAATAGTTTCCAAAAATCAGACATCTTCAAAAAACCTTTATTAAATGAGGTGCAAAGTTTTTCAACGGATGATCCGGTGGAAGCACTGGCTATGAGCCTGAACAGGACAGGAAAGGTTGACATGGCTTTCATAGGGAAGATAACCGGAAAAGAAGAAAAAGAAATTATGCAGGCGCTCAGGGGAAAGATACTCTTAAATCCCTTAAATGATGAATGGGAAACGGCGGATAAATTTTTGGCAGGCAACGTGGTAACCATGCTTTCGGTTTCAACTGAAAAAGCAGCAGCTAACCAGGACAACGCCTTCTACAAGCAAAGTGTGGAAGCACTGCGACAGGTGCAACCGGAAAAAATACCTTTTGAATTATTGGATTTTAACTTGGGAGAACGCTGGATACCGGTTAACTATTATAGCCGCTTTGCTGCTGCACTATTTGAACAGGAGGTGGAAGTAAGCTATTTCCGTTCATTAGATACGTTTAAAGTTTCTCTCAATTATAGAAATGCAAAAGTTACTGAAGAATATGCCGTCAGGACAAAAAACGGCAGCACGACTTATGGAAATATTTTGTTAGAGCATGCACTGGAAAATACCAGTCCCTTTTTTACTTATGAAGTGGAAGGCCTGGACGGTAAAACCATCCGTGTTCCTGATAATGAAGCCATTCAACTGGCCCATCAAAAGATTGAAGGTATCCGAAGCTACTTCTTGGAATGGTTACGTGAGCTTGGACAGGAAGATAAACAGGAATTAGAAAAACTTTATAATTATACGTACAACTGCTATGTGCTTCGGGAATACGATGGCAGCCATCTCACCTTTCCTGACTTGGATAGAAAAGCCCTGGGTATCGAAGACTTATACGATTCTCAAAAAAATGCCGCCTGGCGTATCATTCAAAACAGGGGTGCTATCATTGACCACGAAGTGGGCCTTGGAAAAACGCTCACCATGATAGTGGCTGCCCACGAGACGAAACGGTTAGGCGCCATCCACAAGCCTGCTATCCTGGCGCTGAAAGCCAATGTCACTGAAGTAGCAGCCACTTACCGGAAGGCCTATCCTAGAGCACGTGTTCTCGCTCCGGGAGAAAATGATTTTAGTCCTGCCAAAAGACTGCGGCTCTTCCATGAGATTAAAAATAATCATTGGGATTGCGTCATCATGACCCATGACCAGTTTGGAAAAATCCCACAGGATCCGGAAATAGAGCGGCAAATTTTTGAGGTAGAATTAGACAATCTTGAAAAAGACCTGCACACCCTGGAAGAAATGGGCGGCACTGTTTCCAGAAGCATGAGGAAAGGGCTTGAAATAAGAAAAAATAACCTCAAAGTAAAGCTACTCTCAGTACTTAACCGTATTGAAAACCGTAAGGATAGTGACATCTGTTTTACTGACCTGGGAATAGATCATCTCTTTATTGATGAAGCGCACAAATTTAAAAATCTCGGCTTTACCACCCGCCATGACCGGGTTGCAGGGCTGGGTAATATGCAGGGCAGCCAGAAAGCGCTCAATATGCTTTTTGCTATCCGTACCCTGCAACAAAAATTTGATTCGGATCTCTGTGTTACTTTTCTTTCAGGTACCCCTATTTCCAACAGCCTGACAGAGATGTATTTGCTGTTTAAATATTTGCGTCCGAAAGAATTAGAACGCCAAAATATTGAAAACTTCGATGCCTGGGCAGCCGTATTCGCCCGGAAGACCACGGATTTTGAATTTTCCGTTACTGGGGAAATTATGGCAAAAGAAAGATTCCGTCATTTTATCAAAGTACCTGAACTGGCGCTGTTCTATAATGAGATAGCAGACTATAAAACAGCTAAACATATTCGGCTGGACAAGCCCAAACTCCAGGAAATTTTAGTAAACCTTAAGCCAACGCCAGAGCAAAGCGACTTTATAGAGAGGCTGATGCAATTTGCTAAAACAGGCGATGGGGGGCTCATTGGCAGAGCGCAGCTAAGCAGGGAAGAAGATAAAGGACGCATGCTCATCGCGACTAACTATGCTAAAAAGATGGCTACTGATATGCGGCTGATTAATCCTTTGATGTATGGAGACCACCCAGATAACAAAGTTAGCGCCTGTGCCCGCAAAGTAGCAGAACTCTATCAGGAAAGTCTTGAACATAAAGGAACACAAATCATCTTTAGCGACATCGGTACGCCCAAACCCGGTTCCTTTAATCTTTATGATGCACTAAAAAATAAGTTAATACAGGATTTTAAAATACCTGCAGGAGAGATTACGTTCATCCATGACTGGACGCAGAAGAAAAAACCGGAACTATTCCGTAAGATGAATACCGGTGAAATCCGGATTCTTATAGGCAGTACTGATAAAGCCGGGACCGGACTAAATGTACAGGAGAGAGTGATTGCCATGCATCATCTGGATATTCCCTGGAAACCGACCGAATTAGAGCAGCGTAATGGCCGCGGCGCAAGGCAAGGTAATGTGGTAGCCAAAAAATTCTATCACAACCAGGTGCTCAATTTTATCTACGCTACAGAACAATCACTGGATAATTACAAGTTTAATCTCTTAAAGAACAAACAAACTTTTATCAGCCAGATGAAAAACTGTGAGCTGAATGTCAGGACGATTGATGAAGGTGCATTAGATGAAAAGAGCGGCATGAGCTTTTCAGAATATATCGCTATCCTCTCAGGCGACACCACGCTGCTGGAAAAGGCAAAGCTGGAAAAGAAAATAGCCGTACTGGAAGGACTTAAACGAAGCCACCTCAAAGAAACGGCTCGCTCCCGTTCACACTTAGAAAGCCTGCAAATAGAACTTGAAAAATCTCTATTGGTTTTAGACAGGCTTTTGGCAGATACCAAAGATTATGAAGGGAACCTAAAGTATGAACCGGACGGTACAAAAGCAAATCCTATTCGTTTATCAGGCCTTCAAAGTTTAGACACAGAAGCTATCGGGCTGTACCTGATTCAACTATTTAAAAATTGGAAGCCATCAGGAAATAAAGAGGAAGAAAAGATAGGAAACCTGTATGGGTTTGACCTTTTTATAAGGCGCAAACAGGAAACACTTTTGGTGGAAGGACAATTCAGGTACCATGAGTATAACAGCTTCTATGCCAGCAAAGGTTTAGACGGTATCAAATATACCTGGAACCAGGGTTATCCAAACATAGATAATCCCAAAGTAACCGCCCGCCATTTTTTAAACGCCATTGACCGCTCCGGTAAAATGAAAGTGCAATATGAAGAGCGTATAGCCGGGATGAAAAAAGATATTTTGGTTATTGAAAAATCGTTGCAAAAACCCTTCACGGAAGCAGATACTTTAAGTAATCTGAGAGCAGAGGTAACCAGGTTGGAAAGAGAGATCACCCTGAAAATAAAGGAGAACCAAATGGAACAAGCGGATAGTCCTAAAGAAAATGTAGGAATGGAAATAGAAGCAGCGGTAAAAAAAGCGGCTATGATGGAAGAAAGGCTGACACCGGTATATCACCGGGCTCCCCGGATTCGCTTGGCGCCGGCAATAGCAGGTAACAAACTAAAAAGATAGAACATGGAAAAGTATATCATCAATAAAGGCGTAGGCAGGCCCGTTGAATTTAAAGGCATCAAAGCACAGTATATCGCGTACCTGGCTGCTGGCCTGCTGGGATTGTTATTGCTTTTTGCCATCCTGTATGTCGCAGGAGTTCCTGCTTTGGTTTGCATTGTGTTTGTCGCCGTAGCCGGTACCGCCCTGTTTACCACTGTCATCCGCTATAGCCACCGGTACGGTGAGCATGGCCTAATGAAAGAAGCTGCCTGGCGTAAAACACTCCCCTGCATTCGCAGCCGCAAAAGACCCTTTTTATTAAACCAATAAATCAACCATCCTCATGGAAATAATCATCCTCATAGTCATACTCCTTTTAGCGGGAGCCTGGTTCCTTCAGCTCAGAGAAGAAAAAGAAGACGGACGGGAACTTCGGGATATACTGCCTATTTATAAAGTGGAAGAGGACTGTATCTTATCCAAAAACGGGGACATCACCGTGGCTTTTGAACTTACACTCCCTGAAATATTTTCCCTCTCCCGGGATGATTACGAAACCATGCATCAGAACTGGGTAAAAGCCATCCGCCTGCTACCCAAACATTCAGTACTGCATAAACAGGATTGGTTTTGCAGAGCAACATATGAAGATGAAGATAATAATTACAAGCCTTCATTTCTTTCTTCCAAAGCAGCCGGTTATTTTAAAGGAAGGCCTTACCTCGAGCACCACTCTTATCTGATGCTCACAAAAAAGCCTCAGGGCAGAAAACTTTCCACTTCCGTCATGAATAACCTGATGAAGCATTCGATTATCCCGGAAGAAGTTACGGATAAAAACAAATTCCATTCTTTTTTGGATACGGTTGGTCAATTTGAAAAAATATTGTCCGAAGGTGGATTTATAAAACTTAAACGATTGCACAGTGAGGACATCATTGGGTCAAAAAACAAGCCCGGCATTCTCGAACAGTATCTCTATTTACTGTCTCCTAATGATAAACCTGTCCTAAAAGATATTGAACTAAAACCCGAGTGGAAGATAGGCGAAAACTTTTTACAGCTATATACGCTTGCTGACATGGAAAATCTCCCTGCCGGATGCAGTCCCTGGGTAACCTTTGATAAATACAGTACGGATAAAACTAAGTTTCCCCTGGGTTTTTCCGCTTCCGTCGGCCATCTGCTTTCCTGTAATCATGTTTTTAACCAGTACATTTTTGTGAATGATGTTAGTCAAACTTTAAAAAAGATGGAGAGCAAACGCCGCCGGCTGGAATCACTTTCTACTTACAGCAGAGAAAATGCCATCAGCAGTGAAGCGGTCAATAGCTTTTTAAACGAATCTATTAGTCAGGGGAGATTACCGGTGAAGGCAAGCTTTAATCTGATGGTATGGACAGAAAACCGGGAAGAAATAAAAGACTTGCGTGGTATGACTTCCGCTGCCCTCGCTCAAATGGACGCGCTGCCCAAAGAAGAAACAAGAGCCTCTGCGCCCCTATGGTGGGCAGGCCTTCCGGGCAATGAAGCAGACTTCCCTATGAATGATACCTTCGACACGTTTGCCGAACAGGCTGTCTGCTTTTTGAATATGGAGGGTATGTCAAAGAGTACCTCTCCTGATAAAGGCATTCGCTTCTCAGATCGGTTAACCGGAAGGCCTTTATACTTAGACTTATATGATGCACCCCGTACAGAAGGCATTTCTGCCAACATGGGAACGTTAGTATGCGGTACCTCCGGCGGCGGAAAAAGTATGACGGTAAACCATATCCTGCGTTCGCTCTATGACCAGGGAGCGCACTGCGTGACGGTGGACATCGGCGGCAGCTATAAAGGCTTATGTGAACTCGTGGGTGGCTATTATTTTACTTATGAAGAAAAGAATCCCATCCGTTTTAATCCCTTTTATTTACCGGAAGGTGAGATACTTGACACTGAAAAAAAAGAAAGCCTGAAATCCTTACTCGTATCCCTTTGGAAACAGGAACATGAAAGCTTCAACCGTTCGGAATATGTAGCGCTGTCTAATGCACTAACAGGGTATTATAAAACCCTTCCCTCAATATCCCTATCCCCTTTAGGGGAAAGAGGTATTTTTCCCTGCTTCAATAGCTTTTATGAATACCTGCAAGATGATTATAAAAAAACGCTCAGAGAACATCATGTAAAGGATAAAGATTTTGATGTGGACAACTTTCTATATGTACTCAGGCCTTACTATAAAAATGGTGAGTTTGATTACCTGTTAAACGCTACCGAAAATTTGGATTTGTTGAACCAGCCTTTCATCGTTTTTGAATTAGATAACATCAAAGACCATCCCATCCTGTTTCCGGTGGTAACGCTGGTCATTATGGAACTTTTTATCAGCAAGATGCGCAGGCTGCAGGGAGCGCGTAAAGTGCTCACCATTGATGAAGCCTGGAAAGCTATTGCCAAATCAGGTATGGCTGAATTTTTAAAATACGCTTTTAAAACCATCCGCAAATTCAACGGCATTCCCATTGTCATCACCCAGGAATTAGACGACCTGGTTTCCTCCCCGGTGATTAAAGACGCTATCATCAATAATGCAGATGTGAAAATACTGATGGACATGAGAAAATTCCTGAATAAGTTCGGCAAGCTGCAGGAAACGCTGGGCCTATCGGACAAAGGAAAAACACAGGTCCTTTCGGTGAATAAAGATAACAGGGAAATATACATCAGCATCGGCGGGCAGAAAGATATCGTCGTAAAAAACGAGCTATGTCCTGAAGAATATTTTGCCTTTACTACGGAAGGGAAAGAAAGAGTAAAAGTACGCACCTACGCTGAAAAATATGGTGGCATGGAAAAAGGCATCGAACAGTTAATTAAAGCAATCCATCAACAAAAGTCATAAGCATTATTATTTCATAACATGAAAAAACATTTTGTCATTGGCCTATTGGTATTCACTACCTTCTTCAGCGTACTGCCTACGAAGAAAAGTGATGCCTTTGCCTGGGTAGTCGTCAAAGAGGCGCTAAAAAAAATCATTAAGGCGATAGACCTCCAGGTGCAAAAGCTTCAAAACAAAACCATTGCGCTGCAAAACGCAGAGAAACAAATCGAAAACTCCCTATCCAAAACCAAGCTGAAAGAAATCTCTGATTGGGCTAATAAGCAAAAAGAACTTTACAAAAAGTATTATGATGAACTGGTCAGGGTAAAAAATACCATTGCGCTGTTTCAAAAGGTAAAACATATCATAGAAAGACAGCAGGGGTTAGTGGAAGAATATAACCATGCCTTTAGTCTGTTTAAGCAGGACCGTCATTTTACTCCGAAAGAAATCAATTATATGTCCGGCGTTTACACCGGTATCCTGAATGAAAGCGTCCGTAATATGAAAGAGCTGGCGCTTGTGATCAACAGCTTTTCTACCCGGATGAGTGACGGTAAACGCCTCGAACTGATAGATAATATCGCGGATAAGATTGAAAAAAACCTCAGTGTACTTCGCCAGTTCAACAGCCAAAACATCGGTATCAGCTTACAGAGAAGTGGGAGTGAACGAGACAGAGAGCATATCAAAAACCTTTATGGTATTATCAGCTTATCTAACAATTAAACAATTCGTTATGAAGAAACTATTTCTTTTTATGATGGCTTTTTCACTCGTGCAAAGCACGAGAGCACAGGGCATATTTAATCAAGATGGGGAGATGATTAAAAAAAGTGTTTGGCAGATAGTTCTCCTGACTACTTATGGGCAGTATGTAAAGAAAGGTTACGGGATCATGGAAAGTCGGCTGCATACTATTCATGAGATAAAAAATGGAGAGTTCAGCCTGCATGTTAGCTATATCAATTCCCTGAAAAATGTCAATCCAAAAATTAAAGGATATGATGAAGTGCAAGCTATTCAAACTACGGCAACAGCACTCATAGAGGGCTGTAAACGGCTTCAAACGGACGTGGGAGGGTCTGATGTCTTGAACAGTAATGAAGTGGCCTATATCCAAAATACTACGGCTGGTATTCTCAAAGAAACTTCAGAAGATCTGAATGAATTAAATCTCATGGTTTCTGATGATAAGCTCTCTATGACCGATGAGGAAAGGCTGAAACAAATAGACAGGCTGTATAGCCGTGTGGTTAAAAGTTATCAAAATTTTAAAAGCTTAAACAGTAGCTTTTACCAAGTAACAGCCGGAAGGAAACAGGCTTTGAGGCACGATAGTGAACTAAAACAATGGTATGGTATATCAGGGGAAAAGTGAGATTCCTGTAACTAAACAAACAGAAGATGAAAAAGCTATTTATCAGAAGCGGCGTATGTATCCTCTTGTTAATGGGAACTACAGGAATGACTTCCCGTTGCTTTGGCCAGGAGCAGGAGGTGGAGCAGCTTGCCCTCGATATCCAAAAGCTGATGCAGCTAAAAAAGATTTTAAAAAATATGATACAGGGAGTTCAAATACTCACAAATGGATATAACAAAGTGAAGGAAGTCACCAGTGGCAACTATTCCCTGCATGAAGCTTTCTTAGATGGACTTTTGGAAGTAAGCCCTTCAGTCAGAAAATACCAGAGAGTCGCCGATATCATACGGGATGAAGGCTATATTATTGCTGAATATAAAAACACCTATCAGAGGTTCAAAAATAATCCTGTATTCACTTTAAAGGAACTGGATTATATGGGAAGCATTTACAGCAGCCTGGTAAAACAAACTGCTCAAAATATCAGTGAGCTGACGATGGTTATTACTTCCGGTGAGCTGCGCATGAATGACGACGAAAGACTGAGTGCGATAGACCGAATCTATGATGACACCAGAGAAAAATTATCTTTCCTCAGAAATTTTAATCAGAAGGCTGCACAGATAGCGAGTGCTCGTAACCAGGCATTACAAAATACCAAAGAACTACAAAAAAATTATGGGATTCAATAAAACACGCCATGAAAAATGTAACGTATAAATTAGTATTGATTATCTTTTTTCTTTTTTTAGCGGCCATGCCCTTTGCCGCCAGCGCGCAAGGTAATGGTACCAGCATTTATAGCCTGCATCATGTACTCGAAAATCTTTACGGACAGATGCTGCCTTTATGCAGCAAGCTGATTGGCGTAGGTAGAGCTATCGCAGGCTTCGGAGCCTTATGGTATATCGCGTACCGGGTGTGGGGACATATCGCCCGTGCCGAACCAATTGATTTTTATCCGCTTCTGCGTCCTTTTGCCATTGGGCTTGCGCTGATACTCTTCCCTGCACTCCTTGGATTAATGAACAGCGTATTAAAACCCATTAGCGATGCCACGGCAGCAATGGGACAGGATTCACAAAAAGCGATCGCCTATTATATTGAGCACGGGAAAGAGCAGGCATATCAAACGCCTGATTATAGCAGCCTCTCAGGTGGTAACCAGGGGAATTACAGCCAGTATGAAGGGCATGACCAGTCAGAAAACTCTGGACTATTAAATCGTGCTGCTTCCATGTTCAGCGTTAAGGTTTGGGCAGAAGATTTCATAAGAATTGTTTTTCAGTTCCTCTATGAAGCAGCCGGGCTGTGTATTGATGTCATTCGCACTTTTTATTTGATTGTGCTTTCTATCATTGGGCCATTAGTGCTTGGATTAAGTGTGTTTGACGGCTTTCAACATACGCTGACTAACTGGCTGACCAGATACATTCATGTCTATATGTGGCTTCCGGTAGCTAACATCTTTGGTGCCATCACATCCACCATCCTGCAAAATATGTTCATCCATGACCAGTCCGTCATGAGCTATGCAGGCTATATCATCTTTATGATTATCGCCATCGTGGGCTATACTACGGTGCCCAGCGTAACTTCTTATATCGTTCATCCTTCCGGCAGAGATTCCTTGCTTCATAAGTCAACGAAAACTTTTGCGAAAAGCGGCTCCCAAGTGACAGGCGCTGCCAAAGCAGGAGCTATACTCATAACCGGCGTATAAAAAAATATATCATGCTAAAACATCTTAAAAATATTGATTCAGCCTTTAAACATATCCGCCTCTTTTCTTTCGTGTTGATTCTGGCTAACCTGCTGTTAAGCGCTTATGTGATTTATTCCTGCCTCTCTACTCTCGAGCGGGAACGTCAGAGAATATATGTGCTTGCCAACAGTAAATTACTGGAAGCGGAAGGCGTGAATAGAAAAGATAACATGGAAGTAGAGCTGCGCGACCATATCCGGATGTTTCATCATGATTTCTTTACCCTCGATCCGGATGGGGAGGTGATTCAGGAGAACATCACCCGCGCCTTATACCTGGCGGACGGTTCGGCACGCGGTCAATATGACAACCTGAAAGAAAGCGGCTATTATGCCGGCGTCATCAGTGGCAACATGACCCAGCGCATGACTACTGATAGCATTTTCCTGAATCTGGATAGCCGGCCTTATTATTTCCGGTACTACGGGAAATTGAAAATAACAAGGCCTACCACCGAGGTCACGAGAAGCCTTATCACAGAAGGCTATATCCGGCAAATATCCAGGAGTGACCATAATCCGCATGGCTTTTTAATCGAACGCTGGAAGATTTTTGAAAACAAAGACCTGACGGTAAAACAAAGAGGTAATTAAACTATTCATTAAAACGTACAATAGAATGAAACGAACAAAGAAAAGTAACTATTTGCCTTTCTTAGCTGCATGGCGGAGTACCTGCCATAAAAAAGAACAGGAGTTGTGTAACCGGCTGCAGGAGAAAACACGTTATTGGAGCAGGCGTACAAAGATTGCAACGCTCACTTTTATCATTGTTTTTTTGGGTGGATTTTATACTGCCATTCTTATAAAAACAATCAGGGGTGAAGATGAAAAAGGAAGGTATCTTATACATCAGCCATCCTCATTCAAGGATAGCGCTTTCATCCATCCTCCTGAAAAGTTTATTCCTGAAAACAATCAACGAAAAAATCCGCCATAAAAAAATACATCGGTTTATTAAACTAATCCCCTAATTAAGAAAATTAAACAATTAAACAATTGAGCAATCAAATAATTAATCTATGAACACATCATCACAGAAATCCCTTCGCCAGCGAAAACTTTTACTGGTATTACCCCTGCTGGTATTACCCTTCATGACCTTTATGTTCTGGGCATTGGGTGGCGGAAAGGCTAATGCAGACAAAAAAACTGTTACTAGCGGGCTGGACCTTTCGCTGCCAACGCCCCACTTAAAAAACAACCTGGAGGATAAGCTTAGCCTCTATGAACAAGCAGCACAAAAAGCCAGACAATTACAGGCAGCACAAAAAGCAGATCCTTATACTGATAAAGAAGTGATGGATAGACAAATAACTTCCTGGTCTGGTGATACCAATGATTTACAGGATGATACCATGCAGGTTAATAGCATGATCACTCCAAATGAAACGGCGGTCACGGAAGCAAAGCTTCGCAGGCAGCTTGCCGCTTTAAATGCAGCGCTTCATTCAAAGGCAGAGACCGGGTCAAATTGGGAGCTCTCACAGACTAATCAACATGAGCTACCGGAGGTAAATGACCAGCAGCCAGACCATGAAAATATAGTTCCGGCGACTTCTCCAGTCACTCCTGACCCGGAACTGCAGCAATTAGATAATATGCTCAATAAGATACTGGATATTGAGCATCCGGAACGGGTCAAAACCCGGTTACAACTGGAGTCCCAAAATAGTCGCGGATTGGTCTATCCGGTAGAGATGAAGCCTGATGTTCCGCGAGCAGATTTGTTACAACCTGCAGTGGTAAGTGACAGTGGTCAGGACACTTCTTATTTTGAAGCTCATACATCAGGGAACACCTTTTACGAATCAGGATCAAGCTCTGTCTCACAAAACGAAACAGCCATTCCCGCAGTGGTGAACGAAACACAAACCCTGGTATCAGGTTCAACTATAAAACTAAGATTTTTGCAATCTGTTTTTATAAATGGTATCGAAGTACCCGCCGGAAATTTTATCTATGGAACCTGCTCATTAGATGGGGAACGCCTTACTGTGGTGATTAAACACATCCGTTACAAGGATGCACTGCTGCCCGTAAACCTGTCCGTTTACGATATGGATGGGATGGAAGGGATACATATTCCCGGAGCTATTACCCGTGATGCTGCCAAACAAGGTATTGGTCAGGGTGTTCAAAGCCTGGATTTCTATGGCATGGATCCATCCATAGGCGCTCAAGCGGCTTCTGCAGGTATCCAGACCGTAAAATCCCTGCTTGGAGGGAAAGCAAAGCTTATCAAAGCGACTGTCCCCGCCGGTTATCCGGTGCTGCTTTTGGATAATAATAAACACAATTAATCATTACTCAAATAATCTTTTAATCATGAAAAAGCTAATCATATTATCACTGATGTTGATATTTGCCTTGAGCAATGCTTATGGACAATCTTCCCTTAAGACTTTTCTGCCCGATTCAAAAATCACACCTTATGCCTTACAAGTAGGTTACGACAAAACAACCATACTCATCTTTCCTGCTGCCATTAGCCAAGGCGGCATTGACCGGGGAAGCAGTGGCATTATTGCTAAGACAGTCCCCGGCGTGGATAATATTCTTAAAGTAAAGGCCAATAAAAAAGGCTTTACTGAAACTAATCTGACTGTTATTACTGAGGATGGTAAGGTATATCCTTTTACCATAAATTATTCCGACAACCCACCGGATGCTCCCATTGATATAGGTAAACAAGGTCAACACGAAAAACAATTAGCATCCTTTAGTGGCAGAGAACTAAATACGGAGCAGATAAATGATTTATGCAAGGAAGTAGCTAACAAAGAAAAGTTCCTGCATCAGAAAACAAAGTCATTTAAAATAAAGTTGCAACTCGAAGGCATTTACATTATTGAAGATGTTATGTTCTATCAGTTTAGTTTGCAAAATAAATCCGCGATTGATTATGACATTGATTTTTCCCGTTTTTATGTCAGGGACAAAAAACGTATCAAACGTACCGCAGAGCAGGAGCAAGAAATAAAACCCTTGCAAATTTACTTCGGAAAGGACACAAAACTTACAGCAGGAAAAACCAGCCAAAGTCTTGTTATTGCTTTTTCAAAGTTTACCATTGCTGATCATAAGAACTTTGTAGCGCAGCTCTTTGAAAAGCAGGGTGACCGCAACCTAACGCTTACTATAAACGGAGATGACATCGTCAGGGCACGTCCATTACCCCAATAACTATTCGAATATTTACGGGTAATCTTAATCAGTATTATTCACTCTAAAAACTATCAATCATGAACGAACAAAATGTAAAATTCCTGGAAGAAACCTTGTTTTATCTGGGATTTGGAGAAAAACTCCCTGACCAACTGGAAGCTGCTATGAAAGAGGGGAAACCTGAGTTTAAGTTGCAGTATAATATGGAACACCCTGTACCCGGCAAGGGACAAGGTGATTCCGTGTTAAAGGATTCCATACAATATGAGCTGAATTTTAAAAAGGGAAAAGATTCGGATATGTATTTCTTCAACAGCTACAAAGCCGAGCTCAATAGCCATCAAAATGGAAACCGGGAACAACTGTTTTATGTCAATAAAAACAAAGGGGTAACCACCAAAGAAGCCTATAACCTTTTGTCAGGAAGAGCTGTTCATAAAAACCTTGTCAATAAGGAAGGTGAACGCTACAATGCCTGGCTGCAGCTTGATTTTTCTAATAAAGATGATAAGGGCAATTACCTTACTAGTGTCTATCATGAGAATTATGGCTTTAAACTGGAAGAAGCCCTATCTCATTTACCACTAAAAGGGCAAAAGGATGGGCTGTCTGAACAGCTTGTAAAATCCCTGAATAAGGGCAACCTGACATCAGTAACTTTCAGTGAAGATGGTAAAGACGTCAAAAGATACCTTACTGCTAATCCCAAATACAAAAGCATAGATGTATTTGATGAAAATGGTAAGCCGGTTATTTATAAAAAAAACGAGCAGCAGGAAGTGAAAGTAGAAAACGTGATGAATACTTCAGATAAGAAAGAAAATGGCAAGGAGAAAACCTCCTCCGAAAACAATCAATCTCAAGCTATCAAAGGGGCAAAAGACGGTAAAAAAAATAGTACGAAAAGATTCAAGGTTCCACGTACCCGGATGGCAGTAGGTGAAGCAGGAAAAAGTATGAGGAAATAGCCCTTTCATTTAAAAATGAACACATCATGACAACTGAAAAAGATATTGGAAAGCTCTTGGTGGAGATAAGCAGGAATAAAGCAGGCGGGTACATCGTTACCCGCCCTTTATCCGATACAGTGGACTATGCCAAAGTATGGCCGGCTAAGGGGTCATTAGACAGTAAAGCTATCCCGGATAATGTACATGCTCCGGATACGTTTTATTTCACCAGCGAAAAAAATAAAAAATATATGGCTGCCGTTTTGGTCACAGAAAACGATTTAAAATGGTACTTGCTGCCTGAATACCGGAAAGGTAATTTATTCAGCACGGCTTTAAAGGAAACCATCCTGCCTCATATTCTGCAACATAAGCCTGTTCAGCGCATGACGCTGAACAGGACGGTAATGGGAGAAAAGGCTTTTCTATCTGCACGAAAAATAGCAGTAGCAGCCGGATTTAAACTTATCCGGGAGGAGGAAGTGCTGTCTCTATATGCTATAGAAGCGGCATCGCTGGAAGGGAAGCAATATATCCCAGGGATAAACACCGGAATTACAGAGGCCCGTTTACAATTGATGGCCAGCGAACTGAAAACGATGTTACAGATTCTGAACATCATTAAAACAGAAATAGAAATGAAAACCGGTTCCTGGGAATACAGCATGGATTATGAAGAAATAATAAAAAATTTACGCATCAGGAAAAGTGATCTGATACAGTTTAAGGGTTCCTGAATGTCACCGTATCTTCAATTATTTACAACATAAATTCAGGTTGAGATGCTTGCAATGGTCATCTAATGGAGATGCTTCTTTTAATAAATCTCTATTCATCAGGATATTATCTTTCATTTCAATTTCTTTTTTGATCTTATCAAAATGATGATAATGAATTTCAAATATTTTCCAGAAGTGATCAGGGATTTGATTAGTTATAGGCTCACTTATTGTGCTGAGGGGCTGGTACAAAAAATTGCCCATCTGAATTAGAATGCGCGAAATACCCAATTTCTTTATCACGTTTTCTTTATAAGTAGGACCAGGGTGAATAAGACATAACCTGTGATAGTTAAATGGATCAATTTGTTTCTTGATTAAATCTTCCTGCTGAATAAATTTGATTCCTGAGTAATCAAGACAATATATTCTTGCTAAACCATTAGGAGAATGATCCATTGCGAATTGAATGGCTATCCTATCATCCTTGGTAAAATCCATCATACGTGATTTCAATCCAAAATGCCTCGCTATAAACCATGTTTCCCAATCATTAAATTTATATTGGGCAAGATTATAATTATTTGCTAATTCCTTTGCAATGCCTCTCATCAGGCATTCTTCATAATCTTGAAAAGATTTTATTCTCCCAACCATATTATCATAACAAATGGACGGAATAAGTGAATATTCTGCATTTATGCCTCTATAATAATATGGACAGAACGAAGAACGGGGATAGCCACCAAAATGTTCAATGAACTCATAATAACTTGATATCTTAATTACTTTCATCGAAGGCAAGAATACAAAATTTACTCCATTAATTCCTGCACAAAGTTAATCCTCCGGCTTCAGGGCGTCCAAGAGCTTCCCGCATAAACGCATGGCAGCCACACAAGGCCATCTTTTATTCGTTTGCCTCTTGGACTTGCTTGCCGCAGGATTGAGATAGTTCCATAATTAATTTTTTAATCATTTAAATCAATTTAGTTATGGAAACGTCAAAAAACATCTTTTGGGAAGTATCCGAAGTGGAATTAGTTTACAAATCCCGGATCAAAGCGGCAGATCGCCCGAAAGTAAACACTTCAGCAAAAGCTTATGAAATATTCCTGCATACCTGGAATAAGGATAAAATTGAATTATTGGAACAATTTAAAATCTTATTACTGGATAGAGCCGGTAAAGTTTTAGGTATTTGTGAAATATCAACCGGCGGAATAAGCAGCACTATCGTGGATCCTAAACTGATATTTGTCACGGCCCTCAAAGCGCACGCCAGTTCCCTGATCCTTTGTCATAATCATCCGAGCGGAAATTTAAAGCCCAGTGAGGAGGATATTTCATTAACAAAAAAGCTGGAACAGGCGGGAACATTTTTAGATATACCTGTCCTTGAGCATCTGATTATCTCACTCGAAGGATACTATTCTTTCACTGATGAAGGGCTGCTTTAGCCTTTCATTAATCTGTAAAGCAGGCAATCATTTTCCTTCGTCAATCATTGCCTGCTCTCCCAAACATTTTTAAATACCACTCCGCCACCCGAAAATCTCCGTTCCTCCGATTTACCGATGGCAAACACTAAAAATCTTAGAGGTATTATCCTTTCTTTAATTTTTGCTGTTCTTCAGAAATTATTTTCTTTAATTCCTGCTCACTAGGTAAGCTCACCATATACTTGGAAACAAAGACCTTTTGTGGCAATCCGGATGTGGCATATTTAACCAAAGCATTATTCTTTCCGGCACATAAAATAATACCCACCGGAGGGTTATCATTACCTTGCATTTCATTATCCATATAGTAATTCAGATACACATTCATTTGTCCTGCATCGGCATGAGAAAACTCACCAATCTTTATCCACCAGTACATGACATTTTAATATCCTGTGATAAAATACAAGGTCAATACGATAATGCTTATTATCGAATGTTATTCGCCTCTGCCTTGCTTCAAAACAAAAGCCACGTCCCGGTTCCAATAGGAAGAACTGAAGATGATTAATAATTGCTTCTTCCAGATCACTTTCAGAATAATAGGGTTTTTCCTCCAAGCCTAAAAATTCCAACATATAAGGGTTACGGAAGATATCTTCAGCTTCTATGGATACATCACCTTTATTTTCATCCATCACCTTATTTTTATCCTTGCTTAACCCGGTTCTTTCAAAAAGCATGGTATTCATGGCACGTTGCAAATCTCGCACAGACCAGTTGTTTTTAAGCGTTTGCACTTCATAAAAGGAACGTTTTAATGCCGTATCTGCTTTAAGCAGTTCAATAAAATGCGAAAAGCTTAAATTATTCAGTAATTGCTCATAATCAACACCGTTGGTATCGGGCGGTATGGAATCGGGTTTGGAGGCAGAAGATTTTGCGGACGCTGTTGGCAATCTTATAATTGGCCTAAATTCGGATAAATATGATTTTGCGGACAGTGTCCGCAAAATGTCCGGGTAAGTATTGTAAAGGTCCTTACAGATATATAAATACCGTTCTCTTATAGACTTTATTCCTTTTGCCTTGAGCCGCAACGTGATTTCTTTATAAAGTCTTTCTCCGTAATTGGCACGATCCGTCCCATTTTGTTCATATTCAACTATATAATAACCAATCATCCAGTTTCTTAATGTAAGTGCAATGTTGACCTGCCGCTTCACCTGGTGTAGAAAGAAGTGGTTTGTTTCTGCAATAGTAGTTGCTAACAACGCTATACTGTTTAATCCCTCTGGCATATACAAAAAATAATTAAAACGCAATTAAATTGAGAAGATGCAAGATAGCAAAAAACTTACCCCTGATTAAGGATTATAAGATACTCGTATATAAAAACTTTAACTTTTTTTACCCTTCTATGAGCGGGCAATCATTTTCCTTCGTCCATCATTGCCCGCTTCTCTTTAATGATTGAAAATCTTTTCTGCCATCAGAAAAGCTCCGTTCCTCCGCTTTACAGATGGCATCCTGCTGTTAAGCCTACTTTAGACTCCAAAGATTTTCTCAGAAGACTTTCTTTCGGCTCGCCGGGTCGGCAAAGGTATTTCCCTCACAAGGCAAACCCAAATTGTGACAGAGTTTGCTTCAAAAAAAATCTCCACCCCGCCGTATTCCGTGTCATAAAATAGGGTGGCGGGGTCGTATTTTTTTTGGCAAAATTTGGGTTTGCCCCCACGCTGCATTTTTGTTGCCTATCGGCGAGCCGAATGAGGCGTTAGCCGAATGACTTTTATTTTTTCACTTCTAAAACTTTAATGTGATGGAAATTACCGGAAGACTGACCGCAAATGCACAGGTCACAGAAATCAAAGACGGGCGTAAGGTCGTCAATTTTGATGTAGCCGTCAATGACTACTACAAAACCAAAACAGGGGAAGCAAAAACGGTTACAGCATTTTATCGTTGTGCTTATTGGATTAGCCCTCATGTAGCCAGGCTGCTTACCAAAGGAACGCTTGTAAGCCTGTACGGAAGAACAGGAGTAGAGGCTTACATGGGTAAGGATGGAGAGCCAAGAGCCTCGCTTAAATTTCATACCTCCCAAATCAAAATCCTGTCCTCAGCACACAATCAGGAGAATAGTAATATTCCTGAACCTGAGAGGCAAGAAAACAACACAGTCAACCTGCCATTTTAATGCAATCATTCATTTTTTCACTTCTAAATTTTATTTATCATGTCACACAACATTTTTTTTAACGAGCAAACAGGCAAATACAGCTTCTTTTCCGTGAAAGAAAAAGCCTGGCACGGTTTAGGTCAAATCGTGGAAGATTACCCCACCAGTGCAGAAGCAATTAAACATGCGGGACTGGATTACCAGGTAGAAAAACGTAACCTTATAACCGACAGTGTAAATGAGAAAGAGGACGGCATTATTTTACCTGAATTAAAAGTCCCTGATTATTTCGCTACCGTCCGTAGCGATACCCAAGCTGTATTAGGTGTAGTGGGTAAAGATTATCAAATTGTACAAAACAAGGATGCGTTTTCTTTCTTTGATGCTATTGTAGGCGGTGAGGAAGGTATTTTGTATGAAACCGCAGGAGCTTTGGGCAAAGGAGAACGTATTTTTATAACCGCTAAGCTCCCCGGCTACATCAACGTGGGCAGTAGCGACCTGATAGAAAAATACCTTTTCCTGACCACCTCGCACGATGGTAGCGGCAGTATTATGGCTGCCTTTACACCTATACGCATAGTATGCAATAATACGCTTACGGCTGCCTTGCGCCATTGTTCCAATGCAATCAAAATACGCCATACCTCTAATGCCAAAGAAAGGCTGGAGCAGGCGCATAAGGTGATGGGTATTTCAAACAGGCTATCTACAGAACTTGAGGGCATTTTCAATCAATGGGCAAAGGTTTCTATACAGGATAATGAAGTAAGGAAACTCATACAGTCAGCCATGACACCAAGCAAGGAAGTATGGAAGAAAATACAGGAGGGAAACGAAGAAAATCTTTCCGCTGCTTTTAAAAACACCTGTGAAGAGGTATTTGCTTATGGCATGCTGAATGAAACCCAACAGATGGCTACCACTAAAGGTACTTTATTCGGTGCTTTTAATGCCATAACCGGCTATTTTCAAAACGTCAGGAATTATAAAGATGATGAAGCCAAAGTGAAATCCCTCCTATTGGGTGGCACAGGAGCGTTACGTACTCAAAAGGCTTTTAACCTCTGCCTCGATTTTTCAACGCATGGTGCAGGAGCCTTGAATTAATCACCATTCATTAATCCGGCGGCCGCCGAATGGTAGCCGCCTTTTAAAAAACGACAAACATGAAAATAACAGATTTGAATGGACAGGAAATAAATGTAACAGACCTTATAGCAGCCATAAGACAGGCAGAAACCTTTAAGGATTACCACCATGAGCCACCCAAACCAGATATGGATAAAAGCCAGCAGGCTTATTGGACGGATATATATAACAAACTAATGAATTTGAAAACGCAATTAAACCAAAAACACCATGAGCAATCTATCAGATAAAACCTCGTACATCGCCTTAAAAGTAATGGCACAAATGGTTCATCAATTTGAAAAGTTGAAAGATATGGATATGACCAAAGAAGATGATTGGGATACAACATCAGCCCGCAATTTATTGGAGGGTATTATTCAGTCCAATGGATATAGAATTGATTACAGCAGGGGATCAAAAAGGCTACTGAAAAAAGTAGCCAAGTAAAGTAAAACGGATATATCAACTGCTTAGAATATTTTATACGCAAAAAAATTGCACCGGACACTCAATCCTCCTCTGTCGGAATCAGTGTCCAGCGTTTAAGGGGTGCAACCCTTTATCCAAAATTTGCCTCATCGCACGATTAGCCGGATGAATTTTAGATAAAAGGTTGTGGAGTTGTTTGGTGTTTAAAACCAAACACAGACAAAAATTATAATTTGGATTTTTAAAGAGTCATTGTCCAATAAACTTTTTATTAAAGCATGATTTACCTTTCTCCTTTATCTTTCAAATACCCCATTCCATTAAATAACCTTGATTATTAATAATTAAAATCGGAATGCTCTTTCTTTTGTCTTTGCTTTTCAGCCAAAACAACCTTCAGTTTATTCATATCCCTGCTGACTTTTTTTGCCAGTACTTTAGCGTAAATTTGAGTGGTCGTGATTTTTGTATGCCCAAGCATTTTACTTAATGTTTCTATAGGCACATCATTTGCCAGTGTGATAGAAGTCGAAAATGTATGCCTTGCAATGGAGAAGGAGAGGGGAATTTTTATATCACAGAACTCTGCTATCAATTTCAGCTTATCATTGATTGTTTTGTTGGAAATATAAGGGAAAAGTGTGCCGGTTGCTATTGCTTGTGGATTATCTTTATATTTTTCAACCAATTCCAATGCTTGTGGCAATAAAGGCACTAAGACCGGATTCGTGTTTTTTTCGCGGCTCGTTTTTAACCATAATTCCCTATCAAACCCTGTTACAATTTCTTCTCTTTTCAATTTAATCGCATCTCCATAATGTGGGCCTGTATAACAACTAAATACAAATAAATCCCTGGCTAGCTGTAATGAAGGATTATTAAAGTGTGCATTTTCTATCCTTAATAATTCTTCTTCTGACAAGAAAGCTCTTTCCACCTTGTCAAATTTTAGTTTAAATAGTTCGAATGGATTTTTCTTGCACCATTCCATTGTAACAGCTAGCCTTCCTACTTTTCGGAGGCGCTCCATGTGCTTCATTACGCCGTTATTGTTGCAGGGCTTTTTGGCGTCAATGGGATGTGATAGGATAAACTGTTTTAACTCTAATAGAAATTCATAGCTCAATTCAGAAAGAAACATGTCCTTTCTTTTTTTAAAGCTAAGGAAGTTCTTAACATACGTTTCCGTAGTGAAATAATTTTTTAAAGTTCCCTTCTTTAATCCGCTGTTTTTATTATGATAAGTCATGAGTTGACAAATAGTATTGTTCTCATGGTCTATACCAAGAAATTTGTTCTTGAGTATTTCAGGGCTAACTGGTATATTTTGTAACCTCATTTCATCATAATATGACAAAATCTTACTTTTTACCCGATCAAGATATAATTGGAACGATTGTACTTGCGGGTTTTTAATTCGTTTGTCGAACGTTTCTGTCCACAATTCTGTATTAACCCGGCGCTTAAGTGAAAAATCTGAACTTTCTGCATTCACAGTAATACGACAATACAAGGGCACTTTGCCTTGTTGTTCTCTTCCACTTTTTACAAAAAATGATACTCCGAAGGTTGGGATAGTTGATTCCATACTATTATTTTTTTGAATATTAAATTGGGTTCCTCTGATCGGTCCGTAGTCCATTGTTAAAATGGACTACGGAGGTACGCTAAAAACAACTCAAAAAAGCCCAAATTCAATCAAAATTTATCAACACAACTAATTGATAAACAATTAGATGAATGTTGACCGTAGTCCACAAAGAAAGGACATTTTAGTGTACCACGGATTGGACACATAAAAACTGAAATAGTATGGTAAATATTGATGTGTAAAAAAAACAAAAGCCCCTAAAACATAGGTTTTAAGGGCTTTTGAGTCTCTTTGGACAGGTAGTCAGTCGTCCTGAGTGGACAATTTTCGAACCACTTTGAGGAAGACTTAAAGTTGCTTGTAAAACTTCAGGAACTTTCATGTTACTAATTGTCTATTGACTTTCAATAAAGTTTGAGCATT
>SCQV01000342.1 GCA_004299085.1 Chitinophagaceae bacterium
TTTCTTTTTCTATTTTTGCGCAACCTTAAAAATTGCTGCTATGAGCTATAAGAGAGTGAATAATATTACGGGCTGGATTATTTGTGGCATTGCATGTACTGTTTACATTTTAACCCGTGAAGCTACTGCAAGTTTCTGGGATTGCGGAGAATTTATTTCTGCAGCCTATAAGTTGCAGGTTCCTCATGCTCCGGGTGCTCCTTTAGTCTTGCTTTTAGACCGTCTTTTTATCGTTCTGTTTGGCGGTGGCCCGCATACAGCAGCGCTCAAAGTGAACTTAGTGTCTGCATTGGCGAGCGGGTTTACGATTCTTTTTCTGTTTTGGACCATCACTCATTTTGCAAAAAAATTGTTGGTAAAAGATGAATCTACCATTAGTACCGAGAAAATGATCGCTATGATGGGTGCAGGAGTGGTGGGCGCTCTGGCATTTACTTTCAGTGATTCATTCTGGTTTTCGGCAGTAGAAGGCGAAGTGTATGCATTATCTTCTTTCTTTACTGCTGTGATTTTCTGGGCTATGCTGAAATGGGAAAATCAGGCCGACCAGCCGCATGCAGACCGGTGGATCGTTTTGATGGCTTTCATGATTGGACTGGCGATTGGCGTGCATCTGCTTTGTATTTTGACAATCCCGGCAGTGGTGATGCTTTATTATTTCAGAAAATCAAAAAAGGTTTCTATAAAAGGGGCTATCTGGATTTTTCTTTTAGGATGCCTTATCACCGGCGTTGTACAAAAGGTGGTGATTCAATATACCGTTGAAGCGGCGGGTTATTTTGATGTGTTTTTTGTAAATAGTTTGCATCTTCCATTTAATTCAGGCTCTTACTTTTTCTTATTAATAGCAGCTATTTTAATCATTATCGGATTGAGATATTCTCATCGTAAAAAGAAACATTTTCTGCATCTTGGTATTCTTTGCATTCTTTTCATGTTAATTGGTTATTCATCTTATTTTACGACGTTGATTCGAGCCAATGCGATGCCCGCTATTAATATGCAGAATGTGGATGATCCTATGGCATTGGATAATTATCTAAACCGTAGCCAATATGGCGATTGGCCATTGATTCACGGCCAGGATTTTACGGCAAAGCCCGTCCGCTATGATAAAGGCGCACCTAATTATGAAAGTGACGACAGCACTGGCAGATACGTTATCAGAGGATATTCGATGAATGCAGTATATGACCTTGCAGATGAGCATTGGTTTCCACGGGTTTGGGATAATGGAGGTGATCGCGGCCAGTCGCAGTTTTATGGGCAATGGCTGGGACTTTCACAGAATGAAAAACCCTCTTCTTTTGATAACCTGAACTGGCTGGTAACCTATCAGGTAGGATGGATGTATATGCGGTATTTCTTGTGGAACTTTTCAGGCAGGCAAAATGATGTGCAGGGATACGGTGATGTGCGTGACGGAAATTGGATAACCGGTATTCATTTTATTGATAATCTTAGATTAGGGGATCAAAGTAAAATGCCGGATAACTTAAAACATAATAAAGCGAATAACAAACTGTATGGATTACCATTTTTACTGGGACTATTCGGATTATTTTTTCAGTTGAACCGGAGTAAAAGAGATTTTCTGGTAGCATTCCTGTTATTCTTCTTTACCGGATTAGCGATTGTATTATATCTCAATCAAAGCGGGCCTCAGCCACGTGAGCGAGATTATGCTTTTGTGGGTTCTTTTTATGCTTTTGCTATATGGATTGGATTGGGCGTATTGTCGGTGTTTCAGTTTTTCAAAAAGAAAACGTCCGGAAAAATATCGGCCGTATTGGCATCCTTGATTTGTTTATTGTTGGTTCCTGTCATTATGGGATTTCAGGAATGGAATGATCACGACCGTTCTCAAAAAACTTTGGCGCGCGATGTAGCGGCAGATTATCTGGAATCCTGTAAACCGAACGCTATTTTATTCACTGAAGGAGATAATGATACTTATCCGCTGTGGTATGCGCAGGAAGTAGAAGGTATCAGACCGGATGTTCGTGTAGTGAATATGAGCTTGTTGGGCGTGGACTGGTATATTAATGATTTGCGTTATAAAATAAATCAGGCGCCACCGGTACCGATGAGCTGGTCGCCGGCTAAATATGCGGGAGATGCGCGTAATTACATTCCTTATGTACCGTCTGAATCCAACACGGCCGATTCACAATATTATAACCTGCAGGATATTATGGCTTTTATAGGGAACGATCAATATAAGTTACCGGCTCCTAATAATGAACTGAATTATTATCCTACAAAAAATATGTTTATTCCTGTCAATAAGCAGGAAGCCATTAAAAATCAGGTAGTACCTGTTTCGGATACCGGTTTTATGGTGGATGCCGTGACTTTTACAATGCCTAAAGAAGTTTTGTATAAGAATACGCTGATGTTATTAAACATCATAGCTGCTAATAAATGGGGACGGCCTCTTTATTTTACAAGCCCTACCACTCTTTCCAGAATAGGATTGGGAAGTTATCTGGAAACGGATGGATTAACGTACCGGCTTGTTCCTGTGAGAAGTGAAAAAAATTCCAATACAATTTTAAGTGCAGGTAATGTGAATACAGCTTTTATGTATGATAACCTGATGCATAAGTTCAAATTTGGCGGGGCGCAGATTCCCGGAACTTATTTTGATGAACCTAACCGCCGCATGCTGATAGGGATAAGAAATGCGTTTGCAAAATTAGGGATAGCATTGGTGGAAGAGGGTAAAAAAGACAGCGCCATCCAGGTACTTAATTATTGCGATAAGCATATTTTGCAAGGCAATTATCCTTATGCGTTTACTTCGCCCGGAAATAATGACAATATCGGCTCTCTTCAAACGGTGTACGCTTATTATATTGCAGGCGACAGCCTTAAAGGCGATGAAATTGCCAATCAGATTATTAATGATTGCCGCCAGCAGGGTGATTATTATAATTCCCTGTCCCCGCGTTTGCTTAGTCCCACGCTGATGCAGGATGCGCAATCTGCCAATGCCATTATCGCGCAATTGGAAGAATGGAAAAGGACTTTTGGAATGGAATCAAAGAAAGTGAAGGAAATGCGGGAGAAGTTGAATACTACGGAAACTGATAGCCTACGTTAGAATTTGTAATGTTAGGTGATCGTCTTTCCATGGACTATGTATTGCCGAAAGGCAGATCCTTTGCGCTAAAGTTCAATTCAAGAACATCATTATTTTCGTTTTTATTTGCAGGATTCGGGAATTTTTAAAGCCTATTTTTGGAGGGGTGCAAACTCTTTGGCAACGTTTCGGTTACAGTGCTAGTTTGTGCGATTTGGAAAATGTGTTTTGCTTGGCATTGCATGGCGTTGTTTGTCTTCATTATGGCGTTATTGGCGTTATTATGGCGTTATTGTTATGGCAAGTAGAAAAATGAGCCAGCTCCCTTAGCCTTAGAACTTTTTAAAACCCGTTTCACTACTAATTCCGATAATTCTCTTGATGCAGTTCGTTCGCTGATTGAGTTTCACTCCTGAAATTTCCCTTCAGAAGTTGTCTCTGTTGCGTAAGTATTCAAAGAATACGGTATAATCAACTGTGCCTTTCAATGAGGGATGATGAAATAGTCAATATAATGGTAATAAAATAGCTTCCTCCTTCATAAAGAAGGCAATCTCTTAATTGCGAATATAGTTAGAAATGGCTAAACAGTATTCTGTTTTTTTCAATTTCAAAAATTATGGAATAACTTGCAGCTATGCAAAGTTTCTTATTTTCAAAATGTGATCCTAAAGCATCAGGAAAGACACCTTTTGAGCAACTGCTGTACCTTTTCCTGCAATTACTTACTTACACCTGCGAAGATGTAGCGGAAACTTTGCGCTGGCTTACAGGACTGGATAAAGAATATAAATTGAATGATGGCGATTATGGTATTGGGAATTTTATCCAGGACCTGAAAGATAAAGGGTATTTAGATGAAGACCCCGGAAGCGGACAGATACATATTAGACCCAAGACAGAACAAAGCATCCGGAAGCGTTCTCTGGAAGAGATTTTTGGTAAGCTGAAGAAATCAGAAACAGGAGGGAAATATTACAAGAATGCATTTGATATAAATCTCAATTATTGCATATGCATATGATACACCTTATAGCAAGGTGTCTTTGTTATAGTTTCCATACAATAAGGATAAAATTAATTTATTTTCTTTTAATATCTACTTCCTCTCTACTGATAATTTTTTTATCATTTTCTCAATCTGTTTCTCAGGTAAGGATCATTTGTACGATTGTTGATTCAA
>SCQV01000343.1 GCA_004299085.1 Chitinophagaceae bacterium
GAAATAGAATTTCATTTTTCCTCGGAAATACATCAGTAACTTTCGGGCCTCAGGTTCAGGGTTTACGTTTCAATATTTGGAATCAGCCAAACTAAATTTACCGTCCTAAATTGGTTTTTGGTGTTGGAGAATATCTTGCAAAATTCTTCGTATTTTTGTATTAATGGATTTCTTAATAATATTAACAAGCTAAAATGGAAACGCTGACTATTCACCCAAGAAATAAAAAGCAACTTAATGTTTTGAAGTCTTTATTAGAGGAATTAAAAATTCCTTTTGAAAAATCCGACACCGGAAAAAGCCCCTATGACCCTGAATTTGTTAAAAAAATAAAGGAAAGTGAAAAACAAATCAGCGAAGGGAAATTTAAAGCTTACACATTAGAAGAATTTGAGAAATTATGCAAATAATTTTATCTCAAAAGGCAGAGGATGATCTTGCATTTCTTAGAAAATCGGGAAATATTACTGCGTTAAGAAAGATAAATAAATTAATCCAATCTATTGAGTTCAATCCCTTTGAAGGCGTTGGAAAACCAGAGCCATTAAGATTTGATTTGGCAGGAAAATGGTCACGGCGAATATCGTCTAAGGATGGGTTGGTTTATGAGATGCAGGAACAAAAAATGATAATCCATTCTTTTTTGGGCCATTATGAAAAATAACTCGTTTACTTCCCCTCTTGTCTTGCCAAGATCATTAAACATTATGCCTCTACCGCTTCTTTTTCCCCCTTATATGCATCATGATGCACTTTATTCACTGCTCTTCCTGAAGGATCATTCATGTTTTTAAAGGAAGGATCCCAAGCCAAAGCTTCTGCTGTACTGCAGGCGACAGAAGGTACGGACGGAACACATTTCGCAGCAGCATCCGAAGGAAAATGCTCATGGAAAAGTGTACGATAATAATATTCTTCCTTGTTCATCGGCGGATTAATAGGAAATTTCTCCTCAGCGTGTGCCAGCGCATTATCACTCACTTTCTCGCTGGCTATTTGCTTCAGTGTATCTATCCAGCTATACCCTACTCCGTCAGAAAATTGCTCCTTTTGCCGCCATGCAATGTCTTCCGGTAAATAATCTTCAAATGCTTTCCGCAAAATCCATTTCTCCATTTTGCCATCCTTAGCCATTTTATCTTTTGGATTCAGACGCATCGCAATGTCCATAAATTCTTTATCCAAGAAAGGAACACGACCCTCCACTCCCCAGGAAGCCAGCGATTTATTGGCACGAAGACAATCATATAAATGCAGCTTACTCAGTTTTCTCACAGTTTCCTCATGGAAATCTTTAGGTGTGGGTGCCTTATGGAAATACAAATACCCGCCAAACAATTCATCAGAACCTTCGCCTGATAATACCATTTTAATTCCCATAGATTTAATGACACGCGCCATCAAATACATAGGAGTGGATGCACGAACAGTCGTCACATCATACGTTTCCAGATGATAAATGACATCTGAAACAGCATCCAATCCTTCCTGAATAGTGAAATGGATTTCATGATGTATGGTACCAATATGATCCGCCGCTCTTCTGGCGGCTGCTAAGTCAGGAGAACCTTCCAAACCTACGGCGAATGAATGTAATTGCGGATACCATGCCTGTTCTTTATCCCCTGACTCGATCCGCATGGCTGCAAATTTCTTTGTTACTGCCGCAATGATGGAAGAATCCAGTCCACCGGAAAGCAACACGCCGTAAGGTACGTCAGACATCATCTGGCGATGAACAGCCTTTTCCAATCCTTCGCGTAATACGGCTATATCCGAATGATTGTCTTTTACGTTGTCATATTTTTCCCAATCACGTTTATACCAACGCTGAGGTTTTGTGCCCTCTTTACTATATAAATAATGGCCGGGCAAAAATTCCTCAAACCTTACACAAATCCCCTCCAGTGATTTCAATTCGGAAGCCACGTAAAAGTTCTCATCCTCATCCCACCCCATATATAAAGGTATAATACCGATATGATCTCTGGCAATCAGATAAGCATCTTTTTCCTGGTCATATAAAGCAAAAGCATAAATACCATTCAGGTCTTCCAAAAAATGAATACCTTTCTTTTGATACAGGGCAAGAATAATTTCACAATCCGAATGCGTTTGAAATTCGTAATCCGGTGTTTGCTTGTGCAATTCCTGGTGATTATATATTTCACCATTTACTGTCAGGACTAATTTTCCGTCTGAGCTTTTTAAAGGCTGCTTCCCAGAAGTGGGATCCACAATAGCCAGTCTTTCGTGCGCTAAAATTGCTTTGTCACAGCTAAAAATTCCCGACCAATCCGGCCCGCGATGACGAATTTTTTTTGCCATCTTCAACACCTGAGGTCGTAATTTTGCAGTGCCTGTTTTTATGTCAAATACACCAATGATGCCACACATAAATATGAGTTTATTGTTTTAATAATTTTATGCAAAACTAATACATCTTTAGATATTGTCAAATAAATTTTGTTAAATATTAGATAAAGACAATATATTTGGTCAATATAATTCATAATCGTAAATATATCTTTCATTTTTTCAAAATTTTAAAAAGATAAGGATTTCAAATAGTCCGACTTTACCATCTCATCTTCTTTTAAGCGCCTATCTTTTTCCTTCTTACTTTTGCCTTATATCTTTTACTAATTTTTATCTGGTTCCTATGTGGATATCCTACTTAAACGGTTTCAAGGCCTATCTGCAATTAGAGCGTTCTTTATCAGAAAATTCTGTTTCCGCCTACCTCCATGATGTTGTCTTATTATGCGGATATCTTAACTCGAGTGGAGAACATAAAGAACCTGGTAAAATATCTGAGAAGGAATTACAACAATTTGTGTATGAAATTGCCCTGTTAGGAATGACCGCAACCTCACAGGCGAGGATCATTTCAGGAATAAAAGCATTTTATAAATATTTATTAATTGAAAATATCATTGAGAGTAATCCGGCTGAATTGCTGGAAGCGCCCAAATTAAAACGCAAGCTGCCGGAAGTGTTGACTTTTGAAGAAATAGAAAAAATGATTGGAGCCGTTGATCTCAGTAAGCCGGAAGGCGGAAGGAATAAAGCCATGCTGGAAACCATGTACAGTTGCGGATTGCGGGTAAGCGAGGTGATTAGCTTGCGTATTTCCAACATTTATGAAGAAGCAGGATTTATCCGAGTGATTGGAAAAGGAGATAAAGAACGCCTGATACCGATTGGCAAAGCTGCGCTCAAATACATTGATATATATCAAAAAAACATTCGGGTCCATTTACCGGTTAATCCTAAATCTTCCGATACGCTCTTTTTAAATAAGCGAGGAAACGCATTAAGCCGTATCATGATCTTTTATATCATCAAAGAGCTGGCAATAAAAGCGGGCATCACTAAAAATATTTCTCCACATACTTTCCGCCATTCTTTTGCTACCCATCTTATTGAGGGGGGGGCAGACCTCC
The DNA here is from genome assembly GCA_004299085.1 of Chitinophagaceae bacterium. Classification (GTDB taxonomy): domain Bacteria; phylum Bacteroidota; class Bacteroidia; order Chitinophagales; family Chitinophagaceae; genus FW021-bin31. The sequence goes on from SCQV01000343.1 coordinate 3,447, forward strand.
GTGCCGTCCAACAAATGTTAGGACACGAAAGTATTACCACCACGGAAATCTACACACACATTGACAGGGAATATTTAAGGGATACGCTGCAAAGGTTTCATCCTGGATATAGATAATGGTCAAAAAGTAATTATTTTACAAATAAAGAAGCAAGTTTGTAAAAATAAGATATCATAGAAGCAACTGTTGATAATGAATTGATGAATTATATTCACCTGCTGACTCCAAATCAAAAGCAATCCCTTCTTGATGTAATTAAGTCGTTTTTAAATAAACAAGATAATCCCATTGCATATCCTAAATATACTGAACAGCAAATATCTGCCTTTTACGAAATTGGCAGTAAATATAAAAAGGGAGAAATGAAGACTATCGTCGCAAAGGAAGCCCACAGACAAATTAGGGAACACCATTCCTCTTTCTGTTTCAGTCCATCCGTGTTCTTAATATAAATTGTACTTTTACATCTGAAATTTTGCTTGTCATGCAAACACTCTTAAAATTTCAACAATATGATCTTACACAACCGCGTTTCATCCAGAGAAATGAAAGCCAGCATGCTGGCTGAGGAATTTAAAAGAATAACCATTTCCTTTTACCAATATGCAGAAATAAGAGATCCGCAACTGTTCAGAGATGAACTATATCAGCATCTGAATG
>SCQV01000344.1 GCA_004299085.1 Chitinophagaceae bacterium
CTGCTGATTTACCGGTTAAATATCAACGTCTGTTAACGAGATATCACCTGTCATCAAAAATGTTGCCTCATTTGTCAACCTTGTTTCCAGAATACCGGAATGTGTGGGCTTATATGTTGGGTATAAAATATAAAATAAATGAAAAAGTTAACTAAATTTTTAAGTTATTGCATCTTATTGCCGGGGTGTATTTTTTTCTTATCTATTCCTGCCAGAAGTCAGGGATTTTTACACGCAGAAGGAAAGAAAATGGTGGATGGTAATGGGAAAGAAGTTTTATTAAAAGGTGTCGGGCTTGGCGGTTGGATGCTGCAGGAACCCTATATGTTAAAGCTATCCGGTGTGGCTGTTAATCAGCAGGATATCAGGACAAAAATCGCGGCATTGATTGGGGAAGCAAGGACAAAAGCATTTTATAATGCCTGGCTGAAGGACGGGATGGAAAAGGCAGATGTAGATTCTTTAAAGGCCTGGGGATTCAATTCCATTCGTTTGCCAATACATTATGATTTGTTTACATTACCGGTGGATAAAGAACCCATACCGGGAAAGAACACCTGGCTGAAAAAAGGATTTGAATTAACGGACAGCCTTTTGAAATGGTGCACCGAAGATCATATTTATCTTATCCTGGATTTACATGCGGCGCCGGGAGGGCAGGGCCATGATCTGCCTATTGCTGACAGGGATTCAACGAAGCCTTCCTTATGGCAAAGTAAAGCGGACAGGGATAAAACGATTGCCTTATGGAAAAAGCTGGCAGAAAGATACAAAGATGATGAATGGATTGGCGGTTACGATTTATTGAACGAGCCTAACTGGTCTTTTGAGCATCCGTTGGATAAAAATGATCATGGGACGAAAGATACCGGAAATGCACCTTTAAGAAAGCTATTGATCCATATTACAAAAGCCATCAGAACAGTAGATAAAAACCATCTGATCTTTATCGAAGGCAACGGATGGGCCAATAATTATAATGGCATCCTGCCGCCATGGGACAATAATATGTGTGTTAGTTTTCATAAGTACTGGAATAAAAATGATGTGGCTTCCATTCAAAAATATTTGGATATTCGTAACCAGTACCATGTTCCATTATGGCTGGGGGAGTCGGGAGAAAATAATGATCAATGGTACCGGGATGCCATACAGTTAATGGAAACTCAGGATATAGGCTGGTCATGGTGGCCGTTGAAAAAGATAGGGACTAATTGTCCGTTTGAGGTAAAGATGCCGGCAGGATTTGAGCACATCATTCAGTACTGGAAGGGGGAAGCTCCCAAACCCTCTGCGGATGAGGCTTTTAAGACATTGATGCAATTAGCAGAAAATTACAAGACTAAAAACTTGGTTGTGAATGAGGGTGTACTGGATGCATTGTTCGGGCGAAGAATGTCCCGCTAAGGCACAAAGGCTGCTGAGAATTATATAGGTTATCAATTTTAGTCAGAGGTGGGCAGCCTGACAAAATCTTTTGTTATGGCCTTTCAGGCTAATTACTTTGCAAACATAATCCTGAAGAGCTTCCATGTCAATAACTATGGGTGAGACATAGTAAAAATATACATATATACATAGTCTTTGTTATTCTGTAAGGGTTAAATATGCTAAACATTTCTCCGGCAGATTCACCTTCCCCCTTGTGGATTATAGTTATGTAGTGCTAAATCAACCATTATTCGGAAGGTTTCCACTCCGATTAGGAGTTGGGCACAAAGCCCGCAAACCTGCTTCCAAAGGCGGGGGCTCCTTTCTTTGTGACCCTGACTGCCGTCAGGCAGGTTTGAGTCTTTGTGGCAGATAATATTTCGTGTCATTTTATATCTGGCATAACAGTTCCTGACTTTTTGCGAAACGAATAGAAAGAAGATATGACCGTAAAAAACCTATAATGAAGAAAAGGAAACAAAATGAAATTTTTATTTCTTAATCATTGTTTCTATCTTGGCTGGATAAATTTTCCCGGATGGAGCCACTTTTACAAAAAATACAATTCGAAAATGATCAGCAGGCGTTCAGACAATTGTACGAATCTTTGTTCTTCAGGCTTTATCAGTTTGCGTTTGCTTATGTGCATGTAAAAGAAAATGCGGAAGAGATCGTCAATGATGTATTTCTCGGACTTTGGCAGAAACGC
>SCQV01000345.1 GCA_004299085.1 Chitinophagaceae bacterium
ATAATCCTGAGCAAACTTTTTAGCGCTCTCTTCCCGTCTGGAATATACGCTTACAATTGTATCTTTCTTCCTCAGGCCCTGGATAGCATCTGCATAAAAACGTGCAATGAATCCTGAGCCTAACATGGCAATTTTTCTCCCCATTTATAAAAATACTAATCTTTGTTTAATAGCCAGGGTTCTGAGTAATAGAGCCGTTCGAAAGGTCAATTTCCGTCTGCGGTATTGGGAATACATATCTACCATCCACCTCATGGCTATTGGTAAACGAAGCACCTTTACCATTTGCGTATGGTTCTGTTGAGAACTGTTGCATCACAGAAACGTAAGTACCCCAACGGATCAGGTCAAATAGCCGATGATATTCTCCTCCAAATTCAACCCGGCGTTCATGCTGGATAGCTGCCATCAAATCATCCGTTGGTTTGACCGGGGTCAAAGGAATATCCGGTATAACGGTATTCCGTTTAACAGCCACGGCATCAGTCCTTGAAGAATTGCTGGCCCGGCTTCTTACCATATTAATATAATCCGCTACTTCTTGATGACTTCCACCGCTGTTTAATAAAGCTTCTGCATACATCAAAAGTACGTCTGAGTAGCGAACGACATATAGTGTCCATTGATTATTACCCCAGCCATACGGCCCGCGTTGGGAAGCAGTCAAAAATACTTTTCTATTGTAATAACCGGTGTTCGGACTTACGGAAAAATCAAGAACCTCTTGTCCACCATTTGCAGCCGGAAAAATATCACCATTATTTAATATGGTGAATAATTCTCTTGGATCCCCTTTTTCATACGCATTGACCAGATTTTGAGTCGGGCAATCAAATCCCCACCCCCCAGTGGATCTCGGTGAGCAATAAATAGGTATATCACTCCCATATATAAACGCTCCGGGGTTATCACCAAAAATTACCTCAAATACAGGTTCACTGCTCTGGTATCCATTAGGGAGCCACAAGTCTTGGTAATTGGGGTCTAATGCGAAAACTCCCGAGTTAATTACTTCCTTAGCAGCATCTCGTGCCTTAGCATAAAGAGCATTATTTTCACGAGCAAAGAATAAATACGTTCTGGCCAGCATAGCCCATACAGCTTCCTGTGTGACGCGTCCCAATTCATTAGAGGGAAGCTCAGCTTTTGTTGGAAGATCAGGGATAATGGAAGTCCATTCGTTTACTATAAAATTAAACACGGAGTCAGCGCTTGCTCTTTTAAGATTATTTCGGTCAGCCACCGAAGGGGTTTGTGTTACAAGAGGAACACCTCCAAATACTTCTACCAGCTTAAAATAAAAGAATGCTCTCAAAAATCTGATTTCGGCAATATAATGTTTTTGGGTGCCGGCATCTAAAGGATTACCGTTATTATCTAAAAGCTTTGCGTTTACCATGTGATCAAGTGCATCATTACAATTACCGATAGCTTGATAACAACCAGTCCAAAAGCCGGATAAGGTGGTATTACTTGATAAGGCTCTCCCATCGCCGAGATCTGTAATAAAAGGACGATCTCCTGCATCAGATCCACCTTTGTCACAATCATCCGTTGCCATATTGCCTAATTCAGCAAGAGCCGCCTGATAGTTCCAAAATTGATAAAATCCGAGGTAGCAATTTGTGACTGCCTTAAATCCACCTCCAGGAGAGCTATAAAAATCATTTGCGTCTTGTATGCCTAAGGGAGGTCTTTGTAAGTAATCTTTTGAACAAGAATTCAACTGGACTATTACAATTGCAGCAATAGTTATATAAAGTATTTTTTTCATGACTAATCTTTTTAAGAAACTAAAACTGTGCATTTATACCAACCATAAATGTTCGGGGTTGAGGATAAACCCCTTGATCTATGCCCTGAAGTTTGGGGTCACCGATAATCGGTGCACCACTCCCATTTCCTGTCGAACCTATTTCAGGATCTAGCCCTGAATACTTTGTAAAAGTTAATAGATTTTGAGAAGCTATATAAATTCTTAGCTGAGGGATACCAATCTTTTTTAGCCAGGGTTTTGAAAAATTATACCCCAATTGAACATTTTTCAATCTCAAATAAGAACCGTTCTCCACATAATAGCTTGATACATTCTGGTTTATCCCTGTTATCTGAGATATCTTGTAATATTTATTCGTAGTACCCTCCCCGTGCCAGGATTCTTTAAGAAAATTTGCAGGTGCATTATACCATCCGGTTCCTGATTCAATATCATAACGAAGGATGTCCATATCATTATTCCCTTCAATTCCCTGGAAGAAAACGCTTAAATCAAAGTTCTTATAATTACCAGTCAGTGTTAGTCCATAAGTAAAAGTGGGCCAGGGGTTACCAATTATGGTGCGATCCTCCGCATTAATTACTCCATCGCCATTAAGGTCCTTAAATTTTATATCTCCTGGTGAAGCCTGCCCTTTCTGGGCGCTTTTATCTACTTCTGCCTGATTTTGAAAAATACCATCAGCAACCCATCCATAATAAGAACCTACCGGCTCTCCAACTTCAGTTATAGTAATATCCTCTCCTAAATGTGCTGGAGTAAAAATGGCTCCACCACCTCCTAAAGAAGTTACCTTATTGCGGGTTGTAGAAATATTTCCGGTAATTGAATAATTAAAATCCCCAATGTGGTTTTGATGGGTGACTGATAATTCCCATCCTTTATTATACATACTTCCAACATTTGACCAAGGGTTATTTGGAAATCCCAGGGTAGAAGGCAGGGGGAGCCGCAAGAGCATATTGTTAACATTCTTCTTGAAATAGTCTGCAGCAAAACTTAATTTCCCATTGAATAATGTTGCATCAAGTCCGATATCTAACTGTTTGGATGTTTCCCATTGGAGAGAAGAATTCCCTACCGAACTTCTTCCTCCTCCTAAACTTGGAGAATTCACATCTCCAAATAAATACCTTGAAGTATTTCCGTATGTTGTTAAATAAGCGCCACTACCCACATTCTGATTGCCGACTAATCCATAACTAACCCTAAGTTTCCCATCATTAAGCCAAGACAATCCTGCTGCATTCTGAATAAAGGATTCTTTGGAGAAACGCCAAGCAGCAGATACAGAAGGAAATGTGCCCCATTCATGTCCCTGCCCGAAACTGGAGCTCCCATCCCGGCGTACATTCGCAGTAAGAATGTATCTGTCTTTGTATGCATAATTAATTCTTCCAAAAAATGATAACAGTGCTGTTGAATATGTATAACCGGAAGCACCCGGATTTGTGGTGCCGGCATTTATTATTCTCATATTCACACTATTGTTTACCGTACCCTGAATAGATGCTCCGAAAGCATTGCCATTTGTGAGTTCTGTAGAGGTTCCTCCCATTACGGTAAGATGACTATTCCCCCATTGTTGGTCATAAGTAAGAATATTGTCCCATACAAAATAATCAGAGGAGCTCAAATAATTACTTACTGTGCTTAAATTTGCGAAATCGTTAGGATTTAGAAAATAAGATGGAGTAAATCCATTTGAAACATCCCGCTCTAAGTCCATTGACAAGCTACTTTGGAAAGTTAATGGGTTTATAATCTTTACCTTAATAGCTGCACCCGCCTTAATCCCTAAATTTGACGTAGTATTTTGTTCTGAGCGGGCTATTTGTGCTACTGGGTTTAATTTATTAGTATAAAGTACCCCGGCATATTGAGAAAAGGGATTGTCGGGTTCATACCCTTGCATGATACTACTATAGAATGAAGGTACATCCTTAAGATTATTTCGATATACAGGAGTTATTGGATCGACAGCCTGCGCGAGAAAGACAGTTCCTGTCCATGGATTTTGCTCTCCTGTAGTCTGCATTTTTTCATAAACGACTGAAAAATTTGAGCTAAGAGTCACTCTATGGCTAACATTTATTCCGATATTATTGTGCCATAATATCCTTCTATAATCTGTTCCTAAAATAATACCGGCATCCTTCATGTAACCTATAGAAGAAGCCACAGACACGTTTTTGCTACCTCCCGTAACTCCAACATTATAATTTTGAATAGGAGCATTATAATGGGTTACCTCTTTCCACCAATCAGTTCCATTTATACTCCCTGTATTTG
>SCQV01000346.1 GCA_004299085.1 Chitinophagaceae bacterium
GGGCAGGCAGCATTTTTTATGATGCCGGAAAACCAAGCACTGGATTCAGGTACTGTCATTTTCAAAGAGCTTGTCCCGCCTATTGCGGGAAATTAATTACTCACTCTGGCATCATGGCCCCGGCCGGGTTTTTTTAATCTCCTTATATTGATTATCTTACACACCGTGTTATCATAACCGTTACCCTTTTTTAACTGTATCCTGATGAAATTTCTACTTTCCGCCAGGCAGTCGTTTGCCGTTTCAGATCCGGCGAAGCTACCCCCGCATTACTTTCCCCACCGGATCCGTGCAGCTACCCCCTATTATTTTAAAAACGGCTTCGGTGATTTTTTCGTTCAGATCATCACGGGCAGGGGGTTCAGCGTCCAGTTCAACATTTTCGATATCCTGAAAAAGAAATGCCTGTATCCTTATACTTCCCGCCCCGTCATTACGCTGCATTTCATGCTGAAGGGTGATGTCCATTGCTTCTTAAACGGTTTCGGTGAAGCCTGGCTGAGAGAAGGACTGTATCATTTGTTTTATGTGCCGGGCAAAGTCAGGCACCGCGCGTGGTTTGAGCCGGGGGCCTATCATTCTTTTCATATTGATCTCTCCCCACAGTACCTCAGGAGGCTGTCTGCCAGGTACCCCGAAGTAAAAGAAGCGCTGGACAGGTGGCGCCAACATTCGATATCCGGCCTGCAACAGCATACCGCCCGTATCACCCGCGAAGTCGCACACCTCATTGAAGAGCTGAAGCACTGCCCTTACCAGGAAGAGCCCGACAAAAGCTGGTACCTGGAGACCCGGATACGCGAGCTGTTGCGGCTGTATGTGCATGATATGCCGACGGAGGAAAGGCTTCTTTCCCTCATAGGAAGCCGTATGGAAAAAATAAAGTATTACATAGACAGTCGCCTGAAAGAACATCTGACCATCCCCGGCGTAGCCAAACATTTTCACATAGGGAGCACCACGTTTAAAAGATGGTTCGTACGATACTTTGGCAAGCCTTTCCACCAGTATCTTTTAGAACAGCGTATGCAATATGCCCAAACCTTACTACAAGATACGGACAGGCCGATCTCCGATATAGCGGAAGAAACCGGATACAGCGACACAGCCAGCTTTTCACATGCTTTTACCCGTTATACCAAACACGCTCCCGGCTATTACAGGCAACGATAATCCTGTTAAAATGGTCTGAAAAGACAATTGACCGCGACCAAAATGACAAACACCCCGGCAGGATCGCGATGTATCTTCGCTATAGTAAAGAAAAAATAAAATGCGAAGAACTGTTATCATAGATGTCCTTGCCGCCGCCCTCATCATTTTGTTCGTTTATGCCGCCTTGAGCAAGCTGATGGCCTACCCGTTGTTTACGGCACAATTGGAAATGCACCCGTTGCTGAGGCCCTTCGCCGGGTGGCTGGCATGGGCGCTGCCGGCAGCAGAATTATTTATTTCCGCTTTGCTCGTGATCCCTTCCACCCGTTTGATGGGTTTATATGGTTCCGCTATCCTGCTTTTCATGTTTACTGTTTATCTAACCGGGATGATACTTACAGATAAACATCTTCCGTGTAGTTGTGGAGGTCTCATCAGCGGATTCACATGGAGACAGCATATTGTGTTTAATCTGGTATTTATAATTCTTTCGATAACTGGAATTATACTTAGTAAACAAAAGGATAGAACCGCTGTAAGCTTTGCACCTTAAGCATTATGCCTTGCGCTTTCAGCATTATGCTTTATGCTTTCAGCTTCAAAAAGATATTCTTGCAAGAGGCCTCACTGCCGGGGCTAACGGCAGCAGGAAGTAACTGAAAACCTGGAATAGAGTAGGGATATTGTTAACTGATTAAAAATGATTTTCTTTCTTACTTATTCATTCATCTTTTAAATTCTAAAACCATGTCACACAAATTTAAATTGGGATTACCTCTTCTGGCTGCTATCGCCGGAATGGTAATGGCATTCTCGTTTAATACCACGAATGCCAAGCAGAATCAGTATTATTGGTTCCCATTAGATGTAACAACTGGAAATCCACAAACCGTCACTACATTGGTTTACCAGTCCACCGGTCCTTTCGGATGTACGATTGGTAGTCATTACTGTGATGGTGGATACTCTGCCTATATAGATAACGGAGATGGGACATATTCTGCCAGTGGAACCAGGGAGATCACTGAAATGAAAAATTAATGAGTGATCTTTAGGAACAAATTGTAGCAAAGAGGGCCTCATGTTAAGCCCTCTTTGTCAATAATCGGTCATTCTGCATTTTTAATTACCAACATATCTATTGTTTTTCTAACGGGTATCAGCTTCAATCCATGTGTACTCAACTCAGTCTGAATTTTTTGAAAGTAGCTTGCTTTGTAAATGACAGAGCCACTGCTTATTGTATTGTCAGAATTAATCCCATTAATGACAAGGGGCATAGTTTTAAAGTTATTATTAATATAGGAAACAATCTGATCAGTATTTCCTTTCCTAATAATTTCTTTGGGAAGAATATCTGTCACCACCGATTTGGGTGTTTCATCTTTTGTTTGCTTACTATTTGTCCGAACTAAGGCAAGACAGTTTAATTTTCTTTTTTCTAACAATACTTTTACTTTAAAAAAATATTGCAAATCAAAAAGCATTTTCCTATATGCTTCTCTTAATGAATAAGACTTTGGTAATATGGTCTCATAACAATAGAGATTATTTTTTTCAAAATCATACCACTCCCGTTCTGTTAAATTCTCAAACGTTGGCCAGTGCTTAAATTGAGATCTAATCCTATCACCTTCCAAAATTATCCTTTTATCCATGGGATCAAATCCTAATGTTACTCCCAATGAGCTATCTGCATAGGAATTACCAAATGCAATTTTAATAAGAATCAGCGCTGTTTTATTAATCATTGTAATTTTTGTGTTGATGGAGTCGGTCCTATTATATTGAACCTGTCTTAATAACGGATTATACCTCGTGATAATAGATCTGCTTAAGAAATCTGTAGATCTCCCGCCATTATTATTAGCTAACAAGGGTTGGGATAAATCGAAGTTTACATCCATTTGTTTTCCAGGAAGAAATATCTTCTTTCCATTTAATAGTTGTTTAATATTATCAGAAGTAAGCGCAAATTGATCGCTAAAACCAATAAGCTTACCATTTTTATCTATCCAGACTTCATGAGGTACTCCATTAAAAGGAAATAATTTCATTATAACGGAATCCTGCTTAGTTTGGATGGCAGTTGGAAGAGTGAATGTTTTATTTTTTATTATAAACTTCCTAATGTCCCCGGGCTCAAGCTCGAATCCGATTGGTAAAATCATCAACTTATCCTTGAACTTATTTTGCAAAACCTCAAGCTTAGGGAATTCACCAATACAAGCAGAACACCATGTGGACCAGAAATCCAATATCAATATTTTACCCCTGAATTGAGAAATATGCATAGCAGGTTGAGAGCTATTAAGTACCCTTAACTGAATATCGGGGACTTGCTCTCCTATCTTTAAAGGATGATCATATTGCTGTGCATATACCGGTGTTATTAACAATGACAATAAGAATGATTTTATCAATAGCTTAAACATGGTTCTTTTATTTAGATGATATATTTAGTTATAGGTAAAAATTAACGGATATTCTGTGGCATTTGTGGATTAAAGCCAATCACATTCACAGGAATTGGGTAAGTATAGCGCGGATCATCAGGTGGTAAAGTATATACCTGACCGTTTATTTCTCTTTTTAGGGTAATAGCAAAATCCGGATCCTGATTTAGACGCCGGAGGTCTATCCATCTTAGGCCTCTAAAACATAGCTCTTTTCTTCTTTCTGTCAGGACCAACTTCAGTGCCTCATCAGGTGAGGATGCTGAAAGCGGTACAAAAGTTCCGGTTTTGTATCTCTTGACCAGTAACCGGTTTAAATCTGCAATAGCACCGCTCACATTCCCATTTCTGGCATAGCACTCTGCCCTGATCAAATATATTTCATCAGTTGCCAATCCGGCAAAAGGGATATAGTCTCCGTCATAAGTTCCTACAAAAGAGAGTCCTCCATTTCCGACATCTTTAAAAAAAAGCACTTTCCTTAAATCATTCTGATCGTACATATTATAAAGAACAGTGTCCACAAAACCACCTATATAGGGAACAAATGGAGGAATACCTGAGAATATTAAATCGCAATTGAAAATTACTTCTTTATTAAATCGGGGAAAAGGGGTATAACTCGTTGTATCCATCATATTATAATCCATAAGTGTGCTGTCTATACTAAGACAAGAATCAGCATACAGCAAAGCCGTATCATAGTTTTCCATCGTTTGATAAACTCTTGCCAATAAAGCATACGCGGCCGGCTTTGACGGTCTTGTTTTATACACTGGCGTCACAGGCAAAAGAGAAGCGCTTGCTTTCAGATCAGAAACGATTTGTTGATAAGTTTGTTCCAATGTTGCCCTTTTAATCTTCTCGCTAATATCAGCTTCCAAACGGAGAGGTATTCCTAATAAGGAAGATATATTATCTTTATTGTAAGGAGGTGCAAATATTTGCGCCAATTGATAGAACATGTGCGCTCTATTAAATAAAGCCTGTCCTCTTATATTTTCCCACGTAGCGCTATTATCTGGAGTAATCTTTATTTTGTTCAGCCCATCCAAAACAATATTTGAGTAAAAGATTGCCCTATAAGGAAAATCCCAATCAAAGATGTTCTCATTAGCATATAAATTTTCATTCCATATATAGATATTTCTATACAATGGAGAAAGTACCGTATTATAAACATCACTATTGCAATAATAATCATCCGATCCGGCCTCTCCAAAGGAAGGAACAATGCCATAATCACCTGAACCATTCATTACAAGGTCATTATCCATCAATTCTTGCAGGTCAGTTAAAGTTGTGGGCACTATTAAAGATTGATCGGGTTTCACCGACAAGAATTCAGACTTATTGCATGATGCTAAAAGAGCTAATGCTATTATGCCAATGGTAGTTGCAAATGAAATAATTTTTTTCATGGCAGTAGGATTTAAAGGTTAAAAACTGATGGTTATTCCTAAGGAAAGGCTTTCCCCGTCTTTAGGAATATTAACATAATAAGGGTCAATATTATCTTTGTTGGCCATCCATAGAATCCCAAGGTTGGAGGCATACATATATATTCTTAGTTGTCCGAAAGGCAGTTTTTTTGAATCAGTTCTATTGATCTCGTATCCTAAACTGATGTCTTCCAGTCTGATGTTTCCGGCATTGTCCATAAGCGCTTCCGAATACTGATAAAATGCATCCCGATTGGGGTTGGCAGGATAAACAAGAGAAGGAACATTTGTCCGTTTCTCATCTCCCGGATTTTGCCATCGTTTGGCATAATCACTGCTCCCCGTCCAGCTTGAAAAGAGAGAGGAATAATTTACAGATGGTCTCCTGAAATAATATCCGAATTTATAGCTGATATTAAATGAAAGCGAGAAGTTTCTCCATGAGAAATCATTCCTGATGGCTCCAAAATATTCTGGTTCCGCCGGCCCATTGTAAACCATATTTTGTAGAGAAGTGCTGCTAATTATTTGAGAATAATCTTTTGAGATTTTCCCATCTACATATCCTTGGGGATCTCCCGTAGAAGGATCCAGTCCGGCCCAAGGATAGCTGTAATAGGCAAATACTGGTTTACCTTTAACGGGATTAATATAATTAATTCCCACGTTTAAATAGGCACTCCCAACATTGCTTACAGGCATGTTGTATTGTGTAACTTTTGATGCCGCATAGCTAAAAATAAAAGTGGAATACCATTTAAACCTTTTATCCAGGATATGGCTATTTAGTTCAATATCTACCCCATTTCCATTCATCCCTGCAACATTGCCGTAATAAAAATTATTTCCTGAGTTATCAGACAATCCCAGTGTGGGATCAACCGGGGCTTGTCCCATGAGGTTCGTCGCTTTTTTTTGATAATAGGCAACACTACCATAAAGAATCTTATTTTTGATAACAAAATCAATCGCAATATTTGTCATGGCAACCTGCTCCCATGTTAAGTTCTTATTAGGAGGATTTGTGATCATAGCGTCCTCAGCAGGTGTCGTATTGGCACCAAACAAAGTAGCTGTGGCATAGGCTGAAGCAAGCCTCGATATATTCCCACTATGTCCATAAGTGACTCTGAGTTTTAAAAGAGGCAACCAATGAAAATGAAAAAAATGTTCATCGCTTAAAATCCATGCAGTTCCAACAGACCAAAGTGGTACACCTTTTTGATTCGCTTTTACTCCAAATAAGTTGGCTTCGTCAATTCTCCCACTGGCAGAAATAATATAGCGATTGTGATAGGTATAAGAAGCATTCGTATAGTAAGAAATATACCGGTCGGTTAGTTTGGAAATATACTGCCAATTGGTTACGGGAGATTTCAATACCGGGTTATTATATAAGGAGAAAAAAGTTACGTAGTCCATGTCGGTTTGCACTGTACTTTGACTGGGATCATATCCATAAAGCCTGTTATGGGAACCCGTAGTAGTTATCCCTTTTATTTCCCAACCGGCAATAGCTGCCACCTGATGCATAGAATTATGCCATGATTGGTTATAATTAAGCTGAATCCTACCCTGATGTGATGTTATCTCTGTGGTACTTTCGTCCATTATTCCTCCTAATGGAACAGGATAGGTCAAAAAACCAGTTGCAGGATCAACCTGGGTAAATTGATTAATAAGATTTCGAGTAAAATAAGACTCAGCATTATGAAAATCGTTACCTGTGACCTGCTGGTTTTCATATTGATATTTAATCTTTGCCTGGAGCCAGTTATTGATACGATAATTGATACCGGTATTTATGACATAATCTCCTGTTTTGATGGTATTATTTTCGTTATTTATATCTTGTATCGGATTGTAATCCCAATTTAACAGAGATCCTCCTCCAACTGTATCGGCCCAGGTTTTCCTGTAATTTTCTACGATTGATACGGGGTCTCCTTTCTGATCTACTAGACCGGCATAAGGATATAAGCCTTTCCCTGCTCCGCTATTTAAATTATATCCTGGATTGTTACCGTTCTTACTAATATTCTGGACATAATTAATACCGGCTTCAATTTGTAGCTTTTCAGAAATCTTAAAATTACTTTGAGTTCTTAAGGTGATCCGGTCAGATTGTGTTCCTACCAAAGAAGGAAAGCTCCTGGCCCAGCCTGCCGACATATAATAATTCATTTTAGAGGTATTGCCACTTACATTCATGCCATATTGCTGAACAAGGCTTTTTCTGTATAAGTATTGTTCGATATCCCGGAGTGCATTGTTCTTTTTAAAGGGAGCTATTTCTGCATCGGCTTGTTCTTTGGGAATTAATCCCTTCGCTTCTTCATTCAATAACTCCACCAACGGTGTTACCGGAGGGTGGCTGCCGGATGCTAGGACATATTTGTAATAGCCTTTTGAAAACAAATACTTTTCCAAATCAATATAATCACTGCTTGAAATAGTATGTATATTATACAAATCAGGCTTTTGACTAAGCGTAACGGTGGAATTAAATTCTACTCTCGGCTTAACGGTTGTACCTTTCTTGGTAGTGATAACAATTACTCCATTACCGGCCCTGGCTCCCCAGATGGAGGCCGCCGCCGCATCTTTCAGAATAGTAATACTTTCTATATCATCCGGATTAATATTATTAATATTCCCGTCATAAGGAAAATTATTTAACACTATCAGGGGCTGTGCATTAGCAAAAATGGTGCTGCGCCCCCGTATAAGAAATTTATCTGTATTAGATGCATTGCCATGGTTGAATAATAAACCCGGCGTAAGGTTTTCAATGTGATCAAGGATATCGGGTGAGGTATTCCTTGTCAATAACTGATTATTGATGAAGTCAAATGAACCCGTCGCTCTTTCTTTAGGTATTTGCTGGTAGCCCGTGCTTACCGTTACTTCTTGTAGTTGGGTGTTAGAGGGATCTAATTTTATTATGATTGGATTTTCAGCAGCGCTCTTTATGACCGTTTGCTCCTGGTGGAAACCAATACGAGATATTATGAGTGTATCCGGCAGGGTTATTAGCTCAAGATTAAATTTACCCTCAGCATCAGTGATAGTACCTATGTTGGTATTTTTCACTTTTACAGTAGCACCTATGAGCGGAGTACCATCTTGGGCGGAAAGTATTATACCAGATATAGCATGGACCGAAGTTGATTGTGCATATAAGGAGGTTAAAGCACATACCGTCCCTATGATGAAAAGTATCAGTTTTTTCATTGTTGTTCTTATTAGAAGTAAAAAATGGAACAGGCAACTTTCAGGCGCAGAGCGCCTAAAAGTCTATTTATATCAACCAAAAAATTAGTGATGACCTACTCAGATCGGCTGGCGAGGTTTCTTTGCCCAATTACTTTGGAGCAGATGTAACTCGTGATGACAGTAGTAAGTATGCATGGCTATATGGTTTAGCTGGTTTGCAATAAAACTGAACATACTTTATAAGTGGAGAACCCGACGAATAGACAATGAGAAGTACAAATAAAAAGGCGCGGGCCTCAACTTACAGTTACTGAGGCCCTCGGAGAGCCTGCACACATATAAGAGAAACCCACGCCGTAGCGTGGGCATTCTACTTATTATCCCGTGTGCATTGAAATTTCCGAGGTTTCAGTAACGAGACTCTAAGCGAATGCTTCAAATTACTTTATTGAAGTATCGCGAAATTACAATTATTTTAGGGCTGACAATATCGATACCCTATTTTATTAAAGAACCGAAGCAAATGTAATCGCTAATAATTACATATCAAAATTATATATTTACATTATGTATATATTAATAAACAAACATTATATGTAATTAGATATATCGTTAATATCTATTTAACTTCTTATATGTTTTCCCATTTTTGTATTAAAGAATTAATATTTGGCAAAATGGGAAAAGCAATTATCAGAAAACCAAAAGTTGATAAACCTAGAAAAGGCAGAAAAAAGAAAAGCATTCAAGAAGTTGCCGCCGAAATCAAAACGAAGAGCCTTTCTATTAAGTCCCTCATCGAAAACAGTCGTATACAAACTTTAAAAGAAATAGAACCATTATTTACTAAATCTATGGCGGATCAATTGGGAGTGAATCACGGCAGATTCATTGATAAACTTAAAAATCCAATAAAATTTTCTACCAAAGATATATTCCGGTTTGCCTATTATGTCGATCTCAATCCTACTGAGATCATTAATCAAGTTAAAGACGAAATTGAAAACAATCAATTATTAGTAGAGAAACTTAAAAAATTTAAGGCGATTACAAAAAGGAAGTAATGATACTACAGTCGAACTATTCCAATTAAACCTTACTTCTTTATTTTCCTTCTCACTTTCTTCACAAAATCCACAGAAACTTCGGCGATGTCGGCTGCCTGGGCATCGGTCATACCCATTTTTATGATGAGGTTGGAAACTACTTCAGCTTTCCCTTCAGCTTTGCCCTCAGCTTTCCCTTTTTGAATGCCTTTTTCAAGACCTTTCTCAAGTCCCATTTCGAGTCCTTCTTTCCTGGCTCTTTCGAGCACCATTTCCCTGATACCCATAGTCTTTTTGTTTTTAGTGATCACTTCAATAGCTTTATCAAAGTTAAGATTATATTTCGGATCGGCAAAACGCACATATAACTGCAGGAATATAAGCAAGTCTCCTATTTTCTTTTTAGAAAATTCGTGCTGCAGCAGTTGTTTGGCCAATGAAAATTTCAAGTTATAAAGATCCTCATCGGTCAACTTTCTTGATTTCGATGCCAACAGTACTGTCAGTACCACCATTGCAAAAGGATTCTCACTTTTTTCTAACGTGGATTCATCTTGGTCAATAATTTTATATGTATTAAAGTGAAAGGTATTGGTGGTGCCAAGACACTTGTACTCATAACTATCCGGTTTAAAATTTTTGTTGGTATCCGTAAAGATGGCAATAGTTGTTACCGGTTTGCCATATTTATCCATGACACGGTACCAATATTTAAATAATCTTTCCCCAAAATCTCTATCATAGTATCCCTGAATTTCTATGTGCACCAGCAGCCATTCTTCCTTGCCTGCTTTAGTGAAAACTTTCACCAGTTTATCTACAAACTTAGAATCTTGCATATTTTCAGGCGAGGGAAACAGTTGTTCTAATTCTTTATCCAGGAACTGAAATCCCTTCTTCATATCAAATAACTCGTCAGCATCGGGAAAGAAGAAGCGAAGAAAATCGTCAAATAAATTCTCTAATATTCCTTTCCATAGGGTATCATCTCTTTTCATGAGTGTAATCTTTCAAGGTAGTTCGGACGAAGATAAGGATTTATTTAATCCTGCTGCGGAAGAGTTTTCCCCTCGTAATGATTGCAGAGAAGCAATTAAAATTCCAAAGTAGAAAGTGAAAGAGATATAGGATACTGAATATGTTGGCCCACCGTTCCGGCATGTTGGCCTATCCCCTCTTAAGAGTAAAGGAGGAAGAAAAAATGAGAGGAATTTTTGAATTTTTCATCCGGCGGGCTATACTTTTCATCCGTGTGTAGTACTGGCATTCCGGCATGTTGGCCCACCTGGGACGTGAGAGCCTATTTCTTTAGTTTCTTATGTACTTTCTTTACAAAGTCCACAGAAACTCCGGCAATGTCGGCTGCCTTTGTAGAATAAATGCAGGGAATTATACCCTGCACAAACAGCTAAATATCCTATCTTCGGAAAAAATTAGCCTTATTGGAAAATATTGCCGGCGGTCTAATGAAACATAATAAAAGCATATATATACCACAAGACTCAAGACTCTTTGAGGAATTATCCAAACTAATAGAGGACAGCCGCAGGCGGGTAGCGGTGACTGTAAATAGCGCGGTGGTTCTGTTGTATTGGCAAATAGGGAAACGAATTAACAATGAAGTACTAAAAAATAAACGGGCCTTATATGGGAAAGAGATTGTGGCAACACTTTCCTCACAATTAAAAGAACAATATGGGCACAACTTTGAAGAAAAGAACTTGCGCAGGATGATGCAGTTTGCCGAACAAATCCCTGATGAAAAGATTGTCGTGACGCTGTCACGACAATTGAGCTGGTCGCATATACTGAATTTACTCCCTTTAAAAAAGAAAGAAGAAAAACTGTTTTACATAAAGCAAGTTAGTGAAAATTTATTGAGCGTGCGGGAACTTCGCGAACAAATCAAACGTAAAGCTTTCCAAAGATCAGAGATAGCCAACACTCGACTATCAAAGCACAAAAACATTCCTTTAGACGCCTTTAAAGACCCGTATATCCTGGATTTTTTACAGCTCAAAAACGGTTATCTGGAAAAGGACCTTGAACAAACCATCCTGCGGGAACTGGAACGGTTCATCCTGGAAATAGGTAAAGGATTCGCATTCGTAGAGCGGCAAAAAAGAATGATTATTGACGGGAAGATTTTAATCTGGACTTGTTGTTTTTTCATCGCAAACTCAAACGGTTGATAGCTATAGAACTAAAGTTAGGCAAATTCCAGGCATCAGATAAGGGACAAATGGAACTACACTTGCAATGGCTGGACCGTTACGAAAGACAAGAAGGAGAAGAAAAACCGATTGGGCTGATTCTCCGTGCTGAAAGCAGTCGCGAACAAGTGGAGTTGCTTGAATTACAAAAGGACGGTATCATGGTAGCAGAATACTGGACGGAACTGCCATCTAAGAAAGAATTGGAAAAACGTCTGCACCAGGCACTAATAGATGCACGGGAACAATTAGAAAGAAAAAGACTCCTATAAAAGGAGTTAATGAAGACTATAACGGAATTAATTTCTGAAAAGGTGACTTAGTAAACTACGCTTTCCTCTATCATTTAGAAACGAATTTCCTCCAGGCTGATCCATCACTTCGAATATGATGAAAAGCAAGGAGCTATTTCCCAAATGGGATAAATTTATAGAATGAAGAGATAGGATTCAGAGTTAGACCATCCACTCAGCATGTAAAACATATCATTCACGAGATAAAAAGGTACCGGTGGAGGGAAAAATCCTTTTGAAAAAATGAAAGATGTTTCTATCTTAGAAGCCGAAATCTTTAATCATTAAACCTAAGGTCCATTCTTGAATGCAAAATCTTCTTCTTAAGGGGTGGCTGGATGAGGGGCCGCCGCAAACTTGGAATAATCATCCAAAAACATGACACACCTTATCCGAATCATTTATATCAAATAATTCTATATTAATAACTATAAAAGGCTGTTACTTTCTACTCAATAGTAGTTCAAAAGAGTCGTCGGTCAAAACAAAAGTATATCTCAAAGCCTATTAAGGATTTTGTCGTTTCATGATTAGCCTTTTTTACAGGGTTTTACGGATAATTTTATTGAATATATAGCAGTAACTTTAAATTGAATACTTACCCATGAAAACAATAACCGGATTTATTGCATTATTTACTATCATTAATTGCTTCGGCCAAGCAGTTACACCCCCTCCATCCATAGCAGCATCACAAATGGATACATCCTCGCATCGTGTTATTTTTTTTGATGATTTTAACAACAATAAAAACGACTGGTTGGTTGCTGATAACAAGCATGAAATCGCAAAAATTGATGGTGGGTTTTATTATTTAACTTCTCTACGTCACGCATACGGAGAAGCACAGGAAATAAAAATTGATACCCGCAAAGATTTTGAAATAGAAGCACGAATAAAAATTGTAAGCGGCAATTCCGATCATAAGAATTATTACAGCATGCTCTTCTGGGGACGAAAAGCAATGACCAGCTATTACTTTACATTCGCTAAAGATGGTTTTGTGTCGGTAGAAATCTGCGACGGTAAAAATCAGCATGATTGCATCACAAAAAACGGCTCGTTACAAAAAACCATGCTTAACCCTGACGGGTTTAATGTGTATATGATCAGAAAAACAGGCAATACGTACTCGTTTTTTGTCAACGGCACCCAATTCTACGAAATGCCCTTTACTCCCTTCTTTGGAAACTTGATTGGATTTGGTGCGGGCAGAAAAATAAGTCTGGCTATTGATTATTTAAAAGTAATTTATTTATAACTTGAGCAGGTTTGCAATATTTTTTAACTAAAACCTATATCGGTAGCTTTTCAGCGAGGTCATCGGTTGGATTTTTTTTCAGGGTTTATTGTAAATCCGGAAGTGTCTATTTCTTTAGTTTCCTGCGTACTTTCTTCACAAAATCCACAGAAACTTCGGCAATGTCTGCAGCCTGGGCGTCGGTCATGCCCATTTTCACTATCAGGTTTTTTACTACCTCATAGCTTTTAACCTCTTTACCCTCTTCCAGCCCTTCTTCACGACCTTTCAGACGTCCTTTTTTAAGACCTGTCTCAATGCCTTTTTCAAGCCCCTTTTCGAGTCCTTCTTTTCTGGCCCTTTCGAGCACCATTTCTCTGATACCCATTGTCTTTTTGTTTTTGGTTATGACTTCAATTGCTTTGTCAAAGTTAGGTCGTTTTATATTTTCAGGAAAGAGATATGACGAATGAAACGGCCAATGAAGTGTTTTTTTATTCTGCCGTTTTCACGCCAAAGTCTCCGGGCAGCCAATGCCACAGCGTATGAATATGTGCTATATCAAGTCCACGGGTACAATATTCAATGATAAATCCGCTGGCGGACTGGATGCGATAATAAGCGGGCTTGCCTTCCTGCGTGGCCCCCATCCAGACAAAATGCAAATCTTGCCACGCTTTTTCCCGAATCAGGTCGGTATAATGTTTTGCCAGCGGTGGTGTTAAGTTCTGTACATAACAATTAATTATCTGCCACACCAGTCGCTGTTGTTCTGCATTGAGTGAGGCAACGGGTATCCCTGTCAGCGTTTTTGCTTCAGGTTCTTTTCCTGTGTTGATCACAATTGCTCCTTGGGGGATTCGACTGCTTATGATAGCCTTTTTTCGTTGTGCATCGGTCAGAGACTCCAATAGTCTCCATCCCAGCCTTGTTTCCTCAAATAAATTTTCGGTACCCGCCAACGGTCCTTCGGGTATCACGCCTGGATGGGCGCCGAGGAAAAAGGGTGTGGCATCTATACCCTCCGGCGACACCGTAATATTCAAAGATAAATGATGGCCTTCAAAACGCCAGCCCCACCGATGCGAAATATCCGGCCGGCCGAAAATAGTGATCCAGTAAAGCCCCTGACCAACTACTTCATCAATCAGATCCCGGTCTTTGTGCTCCTTCAGCCATTCATCCAGCCTGATCACATTGATCGCCTTCAGATATCCCTGCTCGCTGAGGGTTGTCTGTAAAAGCCGATGCAGGGCTTTTTTCTGGACGTCGGTCATTTCATCCAGCCGCAGGCCTTTCCGCGGATGCATATTTACCGGCTCATTGGACCATTCAGTTCTCGTCGGATCATGGAAATCCAGCAGCGCTTTTTGCCTTTCACCGGGTGTAAGCGTTTGCAGAAAATGGTTGGCGGCCTGAGACATTTCGGATTGTAATGTCGCCTGCTGCGCTGCCACATTTTGCAGCCCAAAAGGCAAAAACAAAAGAAGGATAAAAAGACGCATACGCTAAGATAAGATATTCTCCGGCATCCTGATCCTAAAACACAAACTTACGGATCGTGCGGAAGGCTTTTGTTGAGATTCAGCACAAGGCCTTGATAGCCGAATGGCTTTTATTATGTATCCAAATAGAGATTTTGGAGATGCTGAGTGAGATCGCCAGGTGGTTTTTCTTTCATGGCTTATTGTAACGGGAGTTTGAACAGTAATATTTTCATTATCAATTAGTTAGAGAAGAACAGGCGTACCGGCACCCTGCAATAACCCGGAAGGCTGGACTAAGGGTATTTAGCCCAGATTTTGCAGTTGGCTGCAAAATCTGCCTGAAGGGTCAGACGAAACGAAGTTTGTCTGACTCAGACCGAAGCGCCCGAGTCAGACGAAATAATATTTGTCTGACCCAGACCGAAGCGTCTGGG
>SCQV01000347.1 GCA_004299085.1 Chitinophagaceae bacterium
TATCGCTTGATATAAAAAAGGATACGGTTATCCATATCATTCTCCATCCATTACAATCAAATCTCAAAGGAGTTACAGTGACAGAAAGCAAGCCCGTCATTGAACAAAAGCCCGACCGGATCATTTTTAATGTGGCTAACAGCATCAGCGCTGCAGGCAGCAACGGATTGGATGTGTTGAAAAAAGCTCCCGGAATTATAGTTAATGATGATAACGTTTCACTTGCAGGAAGAGGGAGCATGGCTGTCATGGTGAATGGTCAACCAGTGCATTTAGCCGGTAAAGCATTGACTAATTACCTGAAATCTTTTTCTTCTTCTCAAATATCAAAAATTGAAATCATTACGCATCCTTCCGCAAAATATGATGCGGAAGGCAATGCCGGATTGATCAATATCATCACTAAAAAAAGTTCTCGTTCAGGATTGAGTGGAAATATTGACGGAGCATTGAAACGTTTTTTCTATAAAAACCAACCCGATTATAAAGGGATTCAAAATTATGGCGATATAGACGGCAGTGCGGGGTTATATTACAACCACAATAAATGGTCTGTTTATACCAATCTTAACTATTCCGCAGGGCGCGAATTGTGGGGATACGGTATAGATGTTTATTACCCTGATAAACATTGGGCAATGAAAGATACAGGCGAATACAGAATATCCACCTTGAATGTATTGGCAGGAACGGATTATAAACTGAATGATAAGACTACTGTTGGATTCGAATACAACTATATCCGCCATATCGAAGACGGCGCTGATTATGTGCGTGTGCCTGTTTATAATCCGAAAGGACCATTAGACTCCACGCTAAAAACTTACGCGACTTATTACCCTGTCGCCGTTAGCAATGCTTTTAATTTTCATTTGATACAAACGTTAAATGAATCGGGAGCAAAGCTCTCATTAAATGCAGATTATTTTAATTCTTACCGTTATGACAGGTCTCATTTGATTACACAAAGCTATGACGGTGAAGGGAAGCCGGTAGAGGGTGGAACGAGCCGGCTGTATGATACGACCCTGCAAAATATCAGAATATATACTTTTAAGGCAGATGTGGATATCCCAACACCTTTTGCACAATTCTCGTTTGGAAGCAAGCTCAGCTTCATTAATAATTACAGCAATATTTATTATTTCCATGATGACAACGGAAATCTCACTTTAGATAAAGGACTCAGCAACGAATTTCGTTATATAGAAAATACGCAGGCACTCTATGGCAATGCTTCGAAGAATATTGGGAAATGGCAGTTAGATGCGGGTTTGAGAGGAGAATTCACCGAAACAGAAGGCATTTCTTATTTTGAGGATCAGAAAATACTCAGGACTTATCTGAAGCTATTTCCCGCTGTTTTAGTTTCGTATAATCTGAATGATGACAATAAGTTCTCATTTAATTACAATAAACGAATTCACCGTCCGACATTCTGGAATATGAACCCCTTTAAATCCTTTATGTCTGCTTATACTTATGTGGAAGGCAATCCTTATCTGGAGCCGGAATATATTACCAATATTCAATTATCACATCGTTATAAAAGCCTGCTTACCTCTTCTCTTTATATGAATGTTATCAATAACGGCTTTTCGCAGGTGATAGAAACTCATGATACAGGCGAGTATATTCATACCACGACCATGCTCAATTACACACGAAGCTATCGTTATGGTATTTCGGAAACTTTATCGTTGCATCCACTCTCATGGTTTGAAAGCAATAATCAGGTAAACGCCTATTATACACAAGTCCATTCTAATCTCGCTTTCATCAACGGCATAGAAGGTCCAAGCCTGTTTCTGGAAAGTAATAATACTTTTTATTTTAATCAGGATAAGACATTCAGTGGGGTTATCGGGTTCTGGTATCAATTTCCCGAAGTGGATCATTTTGGAAAATCAAATGCCTATTATAATCTGGATATGGGATTACAACTTTTGACAATGAGAAAGAGATTAAGCCTATCCCTGAATTTCAGCGATATATTTCAATCCAGCGCTTCTAAGATATATAATGTTGTAAATCAAATCAGGAATACCTACACCAGCTTTCAATTAAACAGCCAGATAAGGCTTTCCGCTTCCTGGAGCTTTGGTAATGAAAACCATCAGAAGAAACCAACAGATACTGGTAACGAAGCTGAGAAGAAAAGAATATTAAACTAAAGGAGCATTTCTTTCAATGCTCCTTGTTAAGACTGTAATCAACTTGCATGCCTGAATATAAACACGTATGAATTTTATGCCTTAAACTGAGGAATCAATCCCTTAGCCAGTTCCACCATTTGCTTTACTCCTTCTTCAGGGAGCTTGCCTTGCTTAAATTCATTTAATACATGGGGTAAGCGGGTTTCCATTTCATTGAGGAAGGCGGATTCAAATTCTTTCATCTTATTTACAGGAACTTTACTTACTAAGCCATTAGTTCCAAGATAAATAATGGCTACCTGCTTTTCTACCGCAAAAGGAGTAAACTGATTTTGCTTCAGAATTTCCACATTGCGGGCACCTTTATCCAACACTAATTTGGTAGTGGCATCCAGGTCGCTTCCGAATTTTGAGAAGGCTTCCATTTCACGATATTGCGCCTGATCCAGCTTTAAGGTACCAGCCACTTTCTTCATGGATTTGATTTGTGCATTACCACCCACACGGCTTACAGAAATACCTACGTTAATAGCAGGACGAACACCGGCATTAAATAAGTTGGCTTCCAGAAATATTTGTCCATCTGTAATGGAGATAACATTGGTTGGAATATAGGCAGATACATCGCCTGCCTGTGTTTCAATAATGGGCAATGCAGTCAGTGATCCACCTCCTTTCACTAAATGTTTAATAGATTCAGGAAGATCATTCATGTTGCGGGCAATATCATCGTCCGTAATAATTTTAGCTGCCCTTTCCAACAGGCGGGAGTGCAGATAAAACACATCACCTGGATAAGCTTCACGTCCGGGTGGACGGCGTAACAGTAAAGATACTTCCCGATAAGCCACTGCCTGTTTGGACAAATCATCAAAAATAATTAGTGCAGGACGACCGGTATCACGGAAATATTCACCTAATGCTGC
>SCQV01000348.1 GCA_004299085.1 Chitinophagaceae bacterium
GTGGCGGAAGAAAAGACAAACCGTATTGCCGAAGTGCTGGTATCTTCCGTGAAGCCCTTTCAAATGATGATTGGAAAAGTCGTAGGCATTGCAGGAGTGGGGCTGACACAATTTCTGATATGGATCATTTTAGGATTAATTGCTTTTTTTGCGCTTGGAACAATGGCTCCTTCCCTGGCACATCATGCAGGAGATTTGCAACAAATGCAACAAATGGGAAGCGCCGGTAATGCACAGATGGCAGAAACATTCAATAAGGCAAAAGATATATTGTTGTTGTTGCCGGTTACAAAAATTATCCTTTGTTTCTTATTCTATTTTTTAGGAGGATATTTATTATATGCGGCATTGTTTGCGGCAGTCGGCTCGGCGGTAGATCAGGATATGACAGAATCCCAGGCGCTGACATTACCCATTACCATGCCCTTGATTATTTCTTTCCTCATCATGTTCAATGCCATTCAACAGCCTAACAGTCCTTTGGCGGTTTTCTGCAGCATTTTTCCGCTGTCTTCGCCGTTGGTCATGATGGCGCGTATTCCTTTCGGTGTGCCCTGGTGGCAATTGGGACTTTCCATTGTCATGCTAATTATAGGAATAGTATGTACCATTTGGATAGCAGGAAAAATTTACCGCACCGGCATATTATTGTATGGGAAAAAAGTGACGCTGAAAGAATTAGGGAAATGGGCTTTCAGAAAAGAATAGCCTCTTTGATTGGTGAATGCCTGATTTGAATATCTCTGATTTAGATTTTGAGTACGACTGACAGTTGTCAATTTAGTGATTATCCGTAATAATACAGGAACCTATCTGGCATCTCTCGTTTGGCTCAATATCGAATATCCGACACCGATTTCCGATTTTAGAAGTACTGTATCTACTTCAATACCTGCCTGCCGGCAAAGGCAGGTTCAATATTCATTATTCAATAGATGTTTCCTGTATTTAAACAGAGAATTGATAAAAGTTTTTGTAACTTCCCTTTTTATTCAATCATTAAATATTTCTATTTATGGCAGTATTAAAAGTTATTGAGCTGTTGGCTAATTCCAACAAGAGTTGGGAAGATGCCGCTCAGAATGCAATCGCACATGCTTCAAAAACCATCCGGAAGATTCGCTCTGTAAATGTACAAAACATGAGCCTCTCTGTAGGTGACGATGGTAAAGTCAAAGATTACCGTCTTAACCTGAAAGTTACCTTTGAAGTGGATGGATGAGGTCATCCAATGATTATCTGTATAAATACAGGAAACAGTGCGAACCGTATAACCTTAGTAGCATGAACGTTTAAAACGTTTTCCTGCCTTATTACTTTATTCAACACGCTGTCCTGATATTCGGGAATAAGCTCGGCTGTCTGCTTTAATAAAGGAACGATAAAACAGGGACCTGCCTATGCCCGCAGGCAGGTTTTCATGATCTATTATGGTTTGCGCCGAAGGCGAATCATATTCCTCTGCATAAAGTGGATTAAAGTATGAATCGCCTTCAGCTAAGATCATAATGAGTCATAAAGATCTGCGTCCTATTGGTTTAGGTGCATGAAGACAACAGGCCCCTGGATAGATAACTTCCTTTTCCTGCCTTTGACCCGACCGAAGGGAGATTATTCTGAAGCTAATACAGTCTTGTGTAAGGGATTCTTGGTGTATTCCTCATATTCATAGCGCTGGCGGATAATGTCAATGCAGGTAAATACTGCCTGCCTGAAAGAAGATTCATCGGCTATCTTTTGACCGGCGATGTCAAAAGCTGTTCCATGATCGGGCGAAGTACGAACGATGGGCAGTCCGGCGGAATAATTAACGCCGTGCCCAATGGACAGAGATTTAAAAGGAATTAATCCTTGATCATGATACATGGCAAGCACTGCATCAAACTTCAGATAATAGCTGCGTGCAAAGAAACCATCGGCGCTGTAAGGCCCAAAGCATAAAATACCGCTATTCATCAGTTGGTTGACTGCCGGAATGATGATTTGTTGTTCTTCCTGGCCTACCAGTCCGCCATCACCTGCATGCGGGTTTAAGCCAAGCACGGCTATCTTTGGCTTTTCTATCCCGAAATCCTTTATCAGGCTTTCATTTAAAGTCCTTATTTTACTGAGGATATTTTCCTGTGTAACATGTTGTGCCGCATCCTTTATCGGAACATGCTCACTCAGCACCGCCACCCGCATATTTTGCGCCGTCATCAGCATCACTACTTCTTTTGCGCCGAAAGTTTCCTTTAAATAAGGGGTATGCCCGGTAAAATGAAAATCACCGCTTTGAATATTATTTTTATTGATCGGGGCGGTTACCAACCCTTCAATCTGCTTGTCTTTCAGGCATTGCACCGCCACAGCCAATGCACGCGCTGCATATTTACCGCCGTTTTCATTCATCACCCCCGGCGTGATGACCACTTCTTCCTCCCAGCAATTAAATAAATTGACCTGCTTGTGGCCCAGTTTGCTAAAGTTGCGGATTGTCTGATAATTAAAACGTCCCTCTCCCATTATTTTCCGGTAAAAGTTAATGGCCTTACTGGAAGCAAAAATAACCGGCGTGCACATTTCTAAAATACGGCTGTCGCTGAAAGCTTTAATAATTATTTCCGGCCCGATACCATTAATATCTCCAATCGTGATGCCTATAACAGGATGTGAATTGACAGATTCGCTCATATTCTTCAGTTTCAAAACGACAAATTTACAATTAATCGCCGTTTTAAATGGATGTCTTATGAAAATTTCTCTGCAGATAGCATAAGTACCAAGGGAAATAATAACTTTGCAGCCGCTAAAAAGCATGTACACACTAAAGAAATCGCTTGGGCAACATTTCCTGCATGACGAAAATATATGCAGGAAGATAGTGAATGCACTGCAGGTTTCGGAAGGAATGCAGGTGCTGGAGGTTGGCCCGGGTGGAGGCGCCATCACGCGTTTCCTGAAAGATTTGGAAGGAATAGCGTTCCGGGCGGTAGAAATAGATGAAGAAAAAATAAGGTATTTGAAAAACCGTTTCCCTGACATGGAAGGAAAGCTGGTGGAAGGAGATATTTTAAAAATAAGACCTCCCTTTGAAGGCCCGTTCAGCCTGATAGGGAATTTCCCATATAATATTTCTTCCCAGATATTATTCCGGATATTGGAGTGGAAGAAGCAGATTCCTTTGGTGGTCGGAATGTTTCAAAAAGAAGTGGCACAACGTATAGCCGCTGTTCCGGGGAATAAACAATATGGAATATTAAGCGTATTAACCCAGGCATATTATCAGGTGGACTATTTGTTTGAAGTGAATGAAAAATGTTTTACACCGCCGCCCAAAGTGAAATCTGCAGTTATTCGTTTGCATTATTTAGCGAAGCCTTTGGATATTCAAAATGAAAGAAAGTTTTTTACCCTGGTTAAAGCGGCTTTTAACCAAAGAAGAAAAATACTGCGTAATCCGCTAAAACCGTTTTTTTCAAAGGAAATATTGGAAAAAGATATTTTTGCAAGGCGGGCCGAAGAGCTTAGCGTATCAGAATTTATAGAACTATCAAATCAAATGTTATGACAGACAATCTCAGAAAAGTAATGATTACTGCCAAAGTCCATCCTTATTTAGTGGATTATCTTACGGAAAAGGGTTATCAGGTTTTGTATAATCCCGCTATTACACATGAAGAGGTCTTTCAGAATATTCACGGGTGTATCGGTTTAATTGTTACCACACGTATTAAAGTAGATAAGGATGTTATTGATAATGCTCCTCATTTGCAATGGATTGGACGCCTCGGTTCCGGCATGGAGATGATAGATGTGGCTTATGCCCGCCATAAGGGGATCCGTTGTGTCAGCAGTCCGGAAGGAAATTGCGATGCAGTAGGCGAGCATGTGATTGCTACCTTGTTGTGTCTTTTCGGAAATATTGTGAAAAGCAACTTGCAATTGAGAGAAAATATCTGGGAAAGAGAAAAAAACCGGGGGTTTGAGCTGAAAGAAAAAACAGTGGGGATTATTGGTTATGGAAATACCGGCAGTGCAGTAGCTCAAAAGCTTAGTGGCTTTGAATGTACTATCATGGCTTATGATAAATATAAAACTGACTTTGGGACAGACTTTGTACAGGAAGTGCAGCTTCAGGATATTTTTAAATATGCCGATATTGTCAGTATTCATTTACCATTGACGGATGAAACTAATCACATGGTTAATGAAGAATTTTTAAGCTCATTCGCCGGCCCCGTATATTTTGTAAACACTTCCCGCGGGAAAATAATGGATACTGCTGCATTGATAGAAAATCTTAAATCGGGTCATGTAGCCGGTGCTTGCCTGGATGTATTGGAAAATGAGCATTTGGATACCATGGATGAAACCGAGCGCGCCCAATTTGATTTTCTGTTACATTCGGAACATGTGCTGCTGACCCCACATATTGCAGGATACACGCATGAAGCCGCTTATAAAACAGCACATATTGTTTTGAAGAAATTGGGTATCTGAGAGGTGCTGTTTTGTTGATATTTAGGTAAACAAAACAAGCTACCTCTGCAAGGCTTTTTCAGCGGCTTATTGTCTCAAAGACCGATAGTTTTATTAGAAATGCCGGAACCGTAACATTTGACAGTACCAATCTTATTTATAAGGCGGTCCGAGTAATTGGTTACAAGAATTTTTAGTATTTTAGTGCAGTAAAAACTTCTCATTATGGCAATATCAAAAACAAAAGAGCAAAATGCCCGGGATAGGATGCATCATATTATTGATATCGTGGACGAAGATAAAGTAGAGGCCATGCTTACTCTTTTTCAGGATTTAGAGGAAGAAACTGAGTTTTCAGAATATCCGAACGACCTAAGAACGCAACTGGACAAAGATTTTGAAGCTTACCGGGCCGGTGAAAAAACATACTCTAAGCAAGAGGTTAGGGTACATACTGACGAGCTTTTAAAATCCTTAGGAGTAAGGAAATGAGCTATAGTTACCGTTTTACAGTCCAGACACTAAAGCAACAGTATGAAATCATTACCTGGTATGCAAGACAGAGTGCAAAGGCTGCAGAATAATTCGTTGAGGGCCTCTATGAAATAGTTGATAAGATTTGTGCTGATCCATACCTTTATCGCAATGCATACAAAGCGTTCAGAGAATTTTATTGTAAAAGGTTTCGCTATCATATTATTTCCTTCGTGAACGAAAAAGATAAAGAGGCGGTAATCTTTTCCCTTTACCATGCCTCGCGAAATCGGGGAAATAAATTTTCAGGGTTGTAATTTATTTTAAAAACATCATTCTAAACAATTATCTGCTATCGTTTACCGATAAATTCTTTCAACAATATCGCCATATTTTTCAAGAATAACTTTCCTTTTCAACTTGAGCGTAGGCGTAAGTTCGCCGCCATCAATGGTCCATTCTCCAGGAAGGAGCTCAAATTTTTTAATCTGTTCCACATGGTTAAATAATTGATTAAAATTATCCACTTCTTTTCTGATAAGATTGATGACTTCCGGATGATGAATCATTTCTGTCGCTGTTCCGTTATCTATAGCGCGCTTTTTCATCCAATCCGAAATATTTTTGAAATTAGGAACTATCAGTGCTGCAGTAAACTTCTTATCATCTCCCACTACCATCATCTGTTCAATATAAGGAGACTCCTTCATTTTCGTTTCAATAGGTAAAGGCGCCACATATTTCCCGCCGGATGTTTTAAATAATTCCTTTTTACGGTCCGTTATCTTCAAAAATCTGCCTTCCAGTAATTCGCCAATATCCCCGGTATAGAACCAACCATCCTTAACGGCATCCTTAGTTAGATCGGGACGTTTATAATAGCCCATCATGATATTAGGGCCTTTACAAAGTATCTCTCCATCCGCGGCTATTTTTACTTCCACTCCGTCAATAACCGGCCCTACCGTGCCAAACATGCGGTCTTTTTCGTCCATGCGGTTCACGCTGATAACCGGTGACGTCTCAGTAAGTCCATAACCTTCCAGAATATTTACCCCGGCAGCAGTAAATAATTTCAGCAGCCTCAACTGGCACGCCGCGGAACCTGTCACTATAGCCTGTATCTTTCCTCCTAAAGCTTCCCGCCATTTGCTAAAAACCAATTTATTGGCAATCCGCAATTGAAAACGATACCAGCCACCCATATTCTGATTGATTTCAAAGCGTTCTCCTATAGACATAGACCAGAAAAATAATTTCTTTTTAATGCCTGTAAGCTCCAATCCTTTAGTTAAGATACGTTCATATACTTTTTCCAGTAAACGGGGAACGGTCGTGAAGATATAAGGCTGTATCTCCCGCAGATTTTCTCCGATAGTTTCCATACTTTCTGCATAATAAATGGAGACACCGGCATAGATATACAAGTAAGTGAGCATCCTTTCATAAATATGATTGAGCGGCAGAAAGCTTAAAGTTCTTCCCTCTTTATCAATGGGTAAAATGGGATAGCAGGTTAAGACATTGCTCATAATATTATAATGGCTCAGCATCACCCCTTTCGGCGTTCCGGTTGTTCCGGAAGTATAAATAATGGTGGCTAAATGTGCAGGTTTTATCTTATTTTTTATTTGAATAATACGTTCCTTTTCTTCCGTGGAGGACTCAGCCAGTAAAGCTGTCCAATGCTTTGCACCCACTATTTTATCAAAGGTAAAAATATCTTTTAGGGAAGGTGTCTGATCTGTCAAGCTGAATACTTTTTCATACAGCAGCTTATCACTGACAAAAATCAGCTTTACGGAGGCATCATGAAGGATAAACAGAAGCTCTGATGGATTAATGGTAGGATAAATGGGGGTTAATACCGCACCTGTCTGCTGACAAGCCAGATCCACGATAATCCATTCCGGCCTGTTATTCGAAATAATGGCTATTTTGTCCTGACCTTCGGGAGAAAGGTCATTCCCGCTTATGCCGAGCCGTAATAATCCGGTTGCAAGCTTTTCAGCCTGCCGGATGACTTCTTCGGTCGAATAGGTTTTCCACTCGCCGTTTTCCTTAGCAGCCAGCATGTTATTTTTGGCGTAATGGGCGAGCTGGTATTCCGGTAAATCAAAAAGTCTGGCAAGCTGTTCCATATTGAAGTGTAAGATAGCGGTTAAAAATCAATAAGCAAAATTAAAGAAGCAGGTTAATTTTTTATCCTGCACTTATTAAGTTGATATGATTAAATTTGCGGCGTTTTAAGATATTTTTATGCCGGTTAGCAGAATCAGACATGTTTAAAAGATTATTTAAAAATAACCCTGAGATGGCCGAAATGTCTTTCTTCGACCATTTGGAAGAATTACGATGGCACATTGTCCGCTCTTTGGCGGCTGCATTAATCGGCGGTATAGTCGTTTTTGTTAAGATCCATTTTGTTTATGACGGCATCATTATGGCGCCCACCCGCCATACTTTTATTACCTATCGTGTTTTTTGCCGGTTAGGGCATCTTCTTCATTTGGGCGACAGGCTTTGTTTGCCGGATGTCCCCTTGGAATTCCAAAGCACTAAGCTCTCCGGCCAATTTATGCAAGCCACCAGTTCTTCTTTTATCATAGGGCTGATAATAGCGGCTCCCTATATTTTGTGGGAATTCTGGAGATTTATAAAGCCGGCCCTGAAGACCAATGAGCTTCAATATACACGCGGCATTATTTTCTGGGTTTCGCTGCTTTTCTTCTCCGGTATTTCATTCGGATATTTTGTGATAGCTCCTTATACTGTTAACTTTTTCGGCGGCTACCAAATGTCCAAATCCATTCACAATATCATTACCATACAAAGCTATCTCAGCACTTTATCGCAGGTCATTGTCGGCTGTGGCGTTTTGTTCCAGATGCCGATGATTTCGTATTTTTTGGCGAAGGCAGATATTGTTTCTCCTCAATTTCTGAAAAAATACCGCCGGCATGCATTTTTCGTTATCCTGGTGGTGGCTTCCTTCATTGCTCCGCCTGATGTAGCCGGGCAGATTTTAGTTACGCTTCCATTGTATCTCTTGTTTGAATTAAGCATTATTATTTCCAGGCGCGTTCAAAAGCAAAAACAAAGGCAAGAAGCGGAAGAATGGTCATAGAAAAACCACCATATCAATCGATTGGCATCTTTGATTCCGGTTATGGAGGATTAACGGTATTCAAATCTATCGTAAAAGAATTGTCACAATATGATTATTTATATTTAGGAGATAATGCCCGCACTCCTTATGGCAACCGCTCCTTTGAAACTGTGTATCATTATACCCTGGAATGTGTCCGGTATCTTTTTAAGCAGGGATGCCACCTGGTAATTCTTGCCTGTAACACGGCCTCCGCCAAAGCCCTACGAACGATTCAACAAATTGATTTGCCCGGAATTGATCCTGCAAGAAGAGTGTTGGGGGTGATCCGGCCCTCTACGGAAGTAATTGGACGATATACAAAAACAGGATGCATTGGCATTCTGGCCACTAATGGCACGGTGGCTTCCCAATCCTATCCTATAGAAATTGCCCACTTTTATCCTGAAATAAAAGTATATCAGCAGGCATGCCCTATGTGGGTTCCCTTAGTGGAAAATCATGAATTTAATAGGCCCGGAGCAGATTATTTTATAAAAGAAAACCTTTTTCAATTGTTTGAACAATCGCCGGATATTGATGCGATTTTGCTGGGATGTACCCATTATCCGCTGCTTTTGAATAAAATAAGGCAGTTTTCACCGGCAGGCTGCACTATATTATCTCAGGGAGATATTGTGGCCAAAAGCCTGGCTAATTATCTTTTCAGGCATCCCGGGATGGAAAGAAATTGCAGTAAAAACGGGAACAGAACTTTTCTGACCACTGATAACAGTACATTATTTGACCGGCAGGCGGAAGTGTTTTTAGGAGAGCAAGTGGTCTCCCGGCAGGTCAGCATGTAAAATAAAAACCGAGGTATTGTTTGCTTTTCCCTTTCTTTTATTACCTTTGCCCTCCATTTTAAGAAATCTGTGACTGATGAAACCGAGCAATGCACAATGTTGAGCATAAACAAAAGGAAACTGCGAGGTTCCGTCTGACCTTTAAAAACATTAATATTTTTCCAGATGAAACGTACATTTCAACCTCATAATCGCCGGAAGAAATCGGTGCATGGCTTCAGAAAGAGGATGCAGACTGCTAATGGCCGCAAAGTACTGGCCAGCCGCCGGGCAAAAGGCCGTTATAAGCTGAGCGTCTCCGATGATAAGAAGCTGAAAGCTTAAATTTTTACATGTCTAAATCCTGTGCATCATCACTGCGATTCGCCATACATTCTCAAGGGCCGAACGCCTGAAAAGCAGGAAATCCATTCAAACGCTTTTCCACAAAGGAAAGGTGTTTACCATTTTTCCCTATAAAATCTTTTATAAAATCGTAGAAGCACCCGAAAGTAGTGTTCCTGTACAGGCAGGTTTTGCTGTTTCCTCCCGTTCTTTCTCCAAAGCGGTGGACAGGAATCGCATTAAAAGGCTGGGCAGAGAGGCCTGGCGTTTGCAAAAGCAGGAACTTTACCAACTTCTCGAAAAGAACGATCTACATATTCATCTCTTTCTCCTTTATACAGGGAGAGAAATACCTGTTTACAAAGATGTTTTCGCCAAACTTCAGCTCATTGTAGCCAGGCTTGAAAATGAACTGGCCCGCTAATTTGTAGTATCTTTGTTTTCAATGAATACGGAGGTTTCCCGC
>SCQV01000349.1 GCA_004299085.1 Chitinophagaceae bacterium
GTTATGAGCAGGATCAACCGTTAAGGAGAAAGGGATAAAAGGATCTGCATTCACATCGTACCTTTACTAAAAAAATGATACCGAAAGATATAAGCCAGGATGTTGTGAACCGGTTAAAGCGTATTGCCGGTCAGATGGAAGGCCTTATCCGTATGTTGGAAAGCGATGAGTATCCTGAAAAAATATTGAGGTAATTCAAAGCAGCTCAAAGCGGCCTGGATAAAGCGCATTATCTTTTGCTGGATGAAGTATATCGCAAAGCACCGGCTATTAAAATTGTGGAAACAGTCAATGCCTGCCCGGGAAATTGTGGCAATGAAGATAAAATTGAATTTATCCGGCAACAGTTCTCTACTTTCTCTTTGGATGAACTCACACAAAAAATGAAAGAGATATCAAAACTAAAAGAAAAGGTAGCGCAATTTCGGGAAGGATAATACCTAAAATCTAAGTCGTTGAATACGTGAAATTAAGGATACTCCTCTTTTTATTTTTAATTCTTTTGACTTTAAACTCCCTTCAGGATTCAGTGGCTGATTTGGCATATTATCTAACGAAGAAGAATGGGAACTGCGGTTGCGTATAATGCATTTTTGGACAATGTGATATCCAGCAGGGTTGGCAAAGAGATTGAAAGCTGTTTTGAATAAAACAAACTCACCGATGTGGTCATGAAAATAAAAATAAAAGCAAACACTTTTTTAATAGCGCTCATATCTATAAGCGGTCTGTTTACTTCTTGTAGCGGACAGGAAACGTTTGGTAATCAATACCTGAAGTTGGAAAAAGTCATTCCACTTCCTGGTGTGAAAGGTCGAATAGATCATATGGATGTGAATGTGAATGAAAAGGAAAGAATAGTGTACGCCTCTGCATTAGGGAACAACAGTCTGGAAGTGGTTAGCCTTCTACAAGGGAAAGTTATTCATACCATTGGTGGTTTATCTGAGCCACAGGGTGTCGCCTACCTTCCAAAACAACATGAAATTTTTGTTGCAAACGGAGGAAACGGAGATTGTTATTTTTATGATGCCGGGACCTTTAAAAAAACAGGGGCCGTTCATCTGCCATCTGATGCAGATGATGTGCGGTATGATTCAATTCAAGGAAAGATCTATGTCGGTTATGGTGAGGGAGGTATGGCTATAATAGATGCCGTCACAAAGAGGCTCACCGGCGATATAAAGTTACCGGCTCATCCGGAAAGTTTTCAATTGGATATTCCTTCAGGCAGGATATGGGTAAACATACCTGAAGCGGGAATGATAGCCATGTTGGACGAAAAGAATCAAAAAATTACGGCTGAATGGAGAATCCACTATCCGTCTGCATATTTTCCTATGGCCTATGATAAGAAAGATCATCGTCTGTTTGTCGGATGCAGAAGACCTGCTCGTTTATTGATATTGAATAGTGAAAATGGGAAAGAAATTGCAACATATCTCTGCACGGGAGACCCTGATGATCTGTATTATGATTCTTCTTCCCGTAGAATCCTAATCAGTGGAGGAGAGGGATATGTTGATATTTTTCAGCAGCAGCATGCGGATGTTTATAGGCAAATTTCCTATCTTCCATCACGTGCCGGCGCCCGTACTTCTCTCTGGATCCCAACATCCAAGGAATGGTTAATCGCTGCTCCGGCAAGATTGGGTCATACTGCAGCGCTATTGGTTTATAAAATGAGTAATTGAGGAGTACCGTTCCTGAATATTTCATTAAATCGGGTGAATTTTCACAGAGGATGAGGGAGATTTTATAGTTAAATAAAAAAATTATAGAAGATATACAAACACTATAAAATCAAAGGATCTTAGATTCCTGAAGATAATATGCAAGTTCCTAACAACAATTTCAATATCGCACACAACAAATAAAACGGCCAAATAGAATGGCTGTGTACACGGCCGCAGCGAAACATATTGTCCGGACAGCCGATACCCATCGTGACTTATGCCGCTGTCTATAAAATAGTCAGGGGATCTCCGGTATAAAAGCTCCTGCGACCAATACTATCATAGAAAGTTTCGATAGAAGAAAAAAAGAACTCTCACTAAAGGCGGCCAGATCATTACAACGTCGAAATAAATTTTCTATGGCGATAGATTAAAGGCTATGAAATCATATACAAGTAAGGGATTACAAAGAAAGAAGGGTTAATGAAAAGTTAAGTATTTAAGCATTTGCTTAAATAATAAATATATTATTACATTTGCATTTCAAATAGTAATTATGAAAAAAAATACCTGTATTCGGGTGTATGCCGATCAGCGACAGATCAGCAATTGCAGGAAAAAATTACAGGAAAATGCAGTTGCTTTTACTCAGCTAAGTAAGGTGCTGGCGCTGGCCGGCAATGAAGTACGCTTAAAAATTTTATACCTGCTGGAAGAGGAGCAGGAATTATGCCCCTGCGACCTGAGCGACATGCTGGGCATGACCATTCCAGCGGTGTCACAGCATCTGAGGAAACTGAAGGACGGGAGCATCGTTGATTCCAAAAGGATAGGACAAACCATTTTTTATTTTCTGAAGAGGGAGCATCTCAATGTCCTCAATCCTTTTTTTCATTATGTAGATATAAAGTCTAAGAAGAATTCAAGACCTGTTATGTCATGAAAGAGAAAAGTGCTTCATTAAAACTCATAGGACTTGGAGTTTTATCCGCCGTTGCGGCTTCCTTATGCTGCGTTACTCCGGTTTTAGCTATCATCGCAGGAAGTGCGGGGCTGGCATCCTCCTTTTCCTGGCTTGCTCCGGCAAGGCCTTATTTAATAGGAATTACCGTTATCTTACTGGCGTTTGCTTGGTACCGGAAATTAAAACCGGTTAAGCCATCCGCCGATTCATCCAAGGACGTTGCTTGTACCTGCGAAGAAGATCGGCATCCTTCCTTTTTTAGATCAAGGGCTTTTTTATTGATTATTACCATTTTTGCTATACTGGCGCTTACTTTTTCCTATTATGGTAATATATTTTACCCTACGGCAAAAAAGCAGGCTACTGTAGCATCTTTCAAGCGGGGGCCTGTGAAGCAGGCTGAACTGGCGATAACCGGCATGGACTGTGAAGCTTGTGCAAAAGGAATCAAGTATGTTTTGTCAACGCTTCCTGGATATGTAAATGCTAAAGTAAGCTACAAGTCTGGTAAAGCCGTAGTTATTTTCGATCCGATGAAAATCTCTATCACACAAGTTGACTCGGCAGTAAATTCAACAGGTTATCAGGTTGTTCAGCATAAAATATTAACCGGTGAGTCAACCCTTCATGATGAAACTCATCGCTAAACCCAGCGTTATAACTATATTTTATTTAATCACTTATAAAAACTTAGTACCATGAAAATGATCTTAATTTTTTCAATTGCTGCTTTAGGAGGCGGATTTATTCTCGCTCACAATCCTTGTGCAGCGGGAAATTATTTTTCTACCAACAATAATAATGTAGCCGCGCACTCCGGCATAAGTCAGAATACCAATGCAATACATTCAGTATTTGCGGACACAGCCCGGTTGGCCACAGTAAAATTAAAAGTCGCCGGCATAGACTGTTCAGGTTGCACCAGCTTTATTCATAAGACATTGTCTGCTACAGAAGGGATCATCAGTGATGAAGTCAAGTATCCTGGTAATATTGCCATTGTAAAGTATGACCCCGCCAAAATTTCATACAAAAGGATTGTGTCCATTATCAATAAGCTGGGATATAAAGCTGAAATGGCGAGATAATCGTAAAATCAATTATTTAATTGAATTATGTATTTAGCTCTCGTGGCTTAATGAATACAGGGCTTTGCCTGAACGACCTTAGAAAAATGACGTTAAGAAATTTGCGATAATGAGGCGTTTACGGAAAATATGATTGGATTTAGGTTAATGCCGAACATCACAAAGGCTCATCAGGGATTAAAGGACAATCGGAGCATTATTTTCCGTAGCGTAATTGAGCAAATTTTAGTCATTTTTCGTCAGTCTTGAATTTTCTTTGCTTCTTTCTTTGTTTTAAGACAAAGAAAGAAGACTTTAA
>SCQV01000033.1 GCA_004299085.1 Chitinophagaceae bacterium
CGCATTCAGATCTTTTGCAATAAGGGTATCATTCTTTATCCCCGAAACGGTAATCGTATCCGGACGGTTAAATTTTCCACCGGATGAATCTATTTGTATCATATATTTCACCGTGTTGGAGTCCGTGGCATAGTGGGGATTTGTCCACGTAAATACTACCGCCACACTGTTGGAATCTGCCGGACCAGGAGCGATTGTAGTGACTGAACTGCTTAAAACAGGTGCCGTGCCATTAGCATAAAAGGGCAACGGCGGTTCCTTTTGGCATCCGGCAAAAAAGACAACTGCCACGGCCAGTCCCATCATTATGTTAACTAAATTCTTCATAAAATCAAAATATTTAAAATTGGTTCATGGTTTAAGGTTATTGTTTCACGACAGTAAATATTCCTCTTTGAAAATCTACTGTTATCTTATAAGTCCCGTCATTTGCCGGGGCCAGGATGTCATTTCCTCCTACTTGAAAAGGGCCTCCGTTTACTTCATTGGGATCATCTTTTGTTGCAATGCTGTATTTATTATCCCAATTTCCGTAAACAGGGACAAAAGTATAAGACCCTCCTCCTGTTAAAGCAACTGTAATTTCATAAAGTGTGCGGGAAACCTGCGTAAATTGTTGATCGGCAATTGGTTTGTCACCCGCAGCCATCCAGCCACCTGCAGTAGCGCTACCTGTAATATATAATACTTTTGAAGCTGGTGGCGGTACCTTGGGAGGGATCGCATAAGGGATGGCGCTGAAAGTAAATACATTCGAAACGGAAGGTACGGCATTATTAGCGCCTATCCCTGAAACAACTCTGGCTTCCATCTGATAGGAAACGCTTGTATCTAATCCCAATGTGTTCAGCATCATACTATTCAATTGAGATTCCAGCAGATTATAGCTCAGATCCTGGCTAACCGAGATAACGGCTGTCTTAGCAGGATTGAAATTATTTCCGACCGAGTCAATTTGCAATTGATAATTGACGTTCTGTGAGCTGACACCGGTGGTAAATTTATAGTTAGGATTCGTCCATGAAAACAGGATAGCCATTTTGGACGAATCAGCCGGTACCATGCTCACCGAATCAGCGCCGGTATTAGTTTGTGAAGTCAGTACAGGCGGTGTACCCCCTAAAAAGAAATCTTTATTTTCATCTTTCTTACATGCCCAAAGTGTGATCAGCAGCAGGGATGAAACGCTCAGCAGTTTTAATATATTCTTCATATATAAAAATTTTTTTTTCGTCAATAGATTAGTAACCCGGATTTTGTTTTAAGTTGGAATTAGCCAGCAGATCTGCGGAAGGGATCGGATACAGATTCATAAAGGAAGGCGCTCCGGTTCCTGTAGGAACCCCGCCTTTCCACGGCCATAAATACGATCCGCTCGTAAAATCTCCAAAACGAACCAGGTCTGTCCTTCTGAAACATTCCCAGTAAAGCTCGCGGCCTCTTTCATCCAGAATAAAAGGAAGCGTCAACTGATTTGAGCTGATATCGCCGGAACTATTTCCGTATGCCCGTTCTCTCAGCAGATTGATATAATGCACTGCTGTATTTATATCGCCACCCTGACCGCCGCGTAAAACGGCTTCTGCATATATCAGATATTGTTCAGCCAGTCTGAACAAGGGAAAATCAACAGAACAGAAGGTTCCGGCTCCGGGAGGCAATGCGCCGGTAGCAGTAATATTTTTAAATTTCCCTACGGACAATCCCTGCTTGAAATCTGCAATGCTGTTAATCGTTGCATCATTTCCGTAAAAAATGGCTCGTTGGTCCGGAGTGCCATACGGGCTGGGGAAAAGATTGGTCAGGCCTGTCGTGCTCCGGTTCCCTGCCCATCCGCCGGAAGGGACGCCGAAAGCGGCTGCGCTGTCAGCGCCCACGGAACTGTTTACTAAAAAGGTAGTTCCTCCGTAATTCTGCGTGTAAATTCCATCGTAGTTGATCGGTAAAATGATTTCCGGATTATTCACATTATTGTCGGCGAGGAAAAGATTCTGATAATTTGGCATCAGCGAATAGCCGGCATTCATCACTTTTTCTGAATAAGTGATGGCATCGGTATATCGGGCGGTACCGGTATAAACCTGCGCATTCAGATACAGCCTTGCCAGCAAAGCCCAGTCTGCTCCTTCATCTGCTCTTCCATATTCATTTTGGCGCGGTTGGGGCAGCTCCGTCTGTATGGCAAGCAGCTCTGATTGGATATAATTAAACAGGCTGTCTTCTCCTATTTGTTTAGGAAGGAAATTAGTTCCTATCGGATCTTTGTCCGTAACAAAAGGTGGATTGCCAAACAGGTCCATCAAGGCCCAATATTGATAGGCCCTCAGGAAGCGTGCTTCTGCGCTATATTCTGCAATATCCTGCGCATCTTTACCACTGATGCCATGTCCGGCAACCACAGACGGATTGCATTGTTTGATAAAAGAATTGCAAACAGTGATTCCGAACATCAGGCGGCTGTACAATCCCATCAGCATTACATTGCTGGAATTCCAGTTCATGTTATGGAAATCGGGAAGGCCGGGGTCATTCCATGCGCAGACAGCTTCGCCGGTAGGCAATTCCTGGGCATTCCAATACATCCTTAGAAAATCTGAAGTACCGGCGTCAATGCCGCCTAAATCAGATGACGATGGACCATTGCTGCTGGTAAGCGCAAAGGCGCCATACACTTTTGCCAAAGCTTCTTTATAACCCTGGGGCGTGCTGAATGCCTGATCTGCCGTAATGGAATTGGTCGGCAAACGATTCAACTGCTTGGTGCAGGAGCCTAATCCGAACACCGCCAGCACCATCGCTCCCAATCCTGCTATTTTTAAAAAATGTGATTTCATATTTTTTGATTTATAGAATAGTTATAGTATAGAATTAAAAGCCCAGGTTTACTCCCAATGTATATATTCTCGGCACCGGATATAAAGTATTATCAATACCGCCATAAATTTCCGGATTGATTCCTTTATATTTGGTGATGGTGAATACATTCTGGCAATTAACAGAAATAGTTAAAGGCAGCTTATTACCGGTCATTAATTCATAGCTTACCCCCAGATTATCCATCTTCAGAAAAGAAGCATTCTGTATATAATAATTAGATTGGTATTGATTATTGAAAAATCCTGATTTGTAAATATCCGGGATTGAATTGTCCAGGATGCCAATCGGGTTTAAAATACCACGTTCCACACCCAGGTTGGCAGCCACATTGTTGTACATATAATTGCCCACATTGGCTCTTAGCACGGTGCTAAATGACCATTTCTTATAAGAGAGCTGTGTGCTGAATCCATATATAAACGGCGCAAACGGAGATTTATAACGATATTCATCGTTGGAATTCAGGACGCCGTCACGATTCATATCTTCATATAATCCTTCGATAGGCATCCCTGTTTTGGAATCATATACCTGCTTATATGCATAGAAAGAAAAAGGTGTATAACCTACAGATTGTATCTGGATGGTTTGTCCGGTAGCGCCTGTAATTCCTCCCGTGGCATCTCCTGCAAAAGTGGAGTTGTTCACAGTACGAAGCTTAGTAATAGTACTTTTATTATATGCCATGTTAAATTCAATATTCCAGGTCACATTTTTATTTTGCACGGGTATTACATTTAGAGAGAATTCGAAACCTTTGCTGGTCATGGTCCCGATATTGGTCAGGATTATATTGGTAAAGTTGGTTCCTACAGGAATCGTAATATTATCCAACAGGTTTTTTGTATTTTTATAATAGTAATCAATGCTTCCTGTGATGCGCCCGTTTAAGAAGCCGTAGTCTATTCCCACATCGGTAGAGGCTGTTTGCTCCCAGGTTAGATTAGCAGTATAGGGCGATGGAGTGTACATGGGGTAAAATTTGTTACCAAACTGATATTCTGAATTCACCGTGCTCAGATAATAGTCCGGCAAATAGCCATAATTACCAATTCCGTCCTGGTTACCGGTAACACCATAGCTGGCCCTTAATTTCAGATCAGATATCACTTTTGAATCTTTCAGGAAATCTTCCTTATTAATCCTCCATCCAAGAGATGCAGCAGGGAAAACACCCCAGCGAACATTAGGGGCAAAGCGGGAAGATCCATCCGTACGAAGAGATCCCATTAAAATATATTTATCATTATAGGTATAGATCAACCTGCCGTAATAAGAAATGAGCGTATTTTCCGGCTTATCGAATTTATATACCGGCGCTGTACCCGGAATGGTATCTCCTTTGGAATCGAAGGCGGCATAATTGAAATTGGTGGATAAATTATTATAATAACCATAACCAGCCACGGCGTTGATATTACTTTTAATCGCCTTGATATCTTTATTATAATTCAGGCTTACTTCGCTGACTGTGTTCCATGTTTTTTGCAGATATTGAGAATTATATCCATGA
This sequence comes from Chitinophagaceae bacterium, assembly GCA_004299085.1. Taxonomy (GTDB): domain Bacteria; phylum Bacteroidota; class Bacteroidia; order Chitinophagales; family Chitinophagaceae; genus FW021-bin31. Next base: position 4,391 of record SCQV01000033.1, read on the forward strand.
TTAGGCGGATTGGAATTCCATTGCTGTGCAGCATCTGCAGGCACATTTACCGTTCCTTTTCCCTGAGAAGCATCATATCCTAAATTCCAGATAACGTGCAGATCGGGAAGCATGGGAAGGCTATAATCAAATTTAAGATCGCCAAAGCTTCTGTTGGCGTGGCTCAGGCTGTGATATTGCTCAAGCAATGCTACCGGGTTGCGGGTGGCCAGGCTCATTAACCCGGCTGCATTCGTCCATTCCCAATAGCCACCATACGGACTGCCTTTCTCATACACCGGCTGCGTGGGATCAAAGGAAACAGCCGAGCCGATAGCGCCCTGATTGGCAAAACGGCTTTGAGATAAGGCCCCGGTTACATTCAGGCTCACATTCAAATGCCCGTTCAGAAAAACGGGATTCAGGCTGATCGTTGCCGTAGTGCGTTTCAGGTTGTCTGTTTTTAAAATGCCCTGCTGGCCTAAATAGCCGACGGAAATACGGTAAGGCATATTTTTTAAAGAACCGGAGACGCTCAGGTTGTTATTGGTCGTCAGTGCCGTCTGATAAATCTGATCCCGCCAGTTGGTATTGGCATTCCCCAACATCGCTATCTGGGCAGGAGTACCATTTTGCTTTACGTAAGCCCGGATTTGGGAAGGTGATAATACCGGTACTTCTTTAATAAGCTTTGAGACAGAAAGTTGTGTGCTAAAATCAAACCTTGGTTTTTGCGTAGTTCCTTTTTTAGTAGTGATCAGAATAACTCCACTTGATGCCCTCGATCCGTATATGGCAGCAGAAGCGGCATCTTTCAATACGGTTATACTGGCAATGTCATCCGGATTGATCAGACTGAGTGGATCAGAAATACCATCAATGGCGGATAAACCATTAGGGTTTTTTGCGGAAGCCAATGGTACTCCATCTACCACAATTAACGGGCTATTATTCCCGTTCAAGGAAGCCAATCCTCTAATGCGGATGGTACTTCCTGCTCCCGGTTCGCCGCCATTGGAAGTAACAGAGACGCCGGAAATCTTTCCTGCAATCAATTGATCAGGGGAAGTGATGGCGCCTTTTTGAAAATTCTTGGCATCCAACGTAGCAATGGAGCCGGTGATGTCTTTTTTCTGCTGGGTTCCATAACCGATGACCACTACTTCATTCAGCGAGGCCTGTGATAATTCCATCGCAATTCGCATATTCCCAGTTCTAATGGAAACATCCTGTGTAGCATAGCCGATATAAGAAACCACTAATGAATCTGCGCCAGGCGTTGCCTGCAGTTCAAAAATGCCGTTGGCATTGGTAGCGGTTCCAATGTTTGTACCTTTCATAAACACGGTCACTCCCGGCAATGGAGATCCGGTCTTGGCATCGGTTACGGTGCCTCTTACTTCCCTGTTTTGAGCCATCGCACTCAAGCCAAAGAGCAGCAAGGAAGCCGTAAGAATTGAAAGTAATTTTTTAATGTACATAAAGCGGGTGATTTTGTATGGTTTTAATGGTTTGAAAATGAAAGGATTAATGTGTAATTCTTACACAAAGTAGGACAATTTCCGGATAAAAAAAAATTTTTTTTGAAAATCTGTATGTTTTCGCGTTCAATCTAAATCAGGAGAAAACAAAGAAAACCGTTACTTTAGATAAATATTTTTTACGATGAAAACACGTGAGTTTCAAACGGAAATATATAATAACCAGATTCTTATTTCTATTGATCTTCAACCTAAGTTAACTGCTTTGCAAAAAGAAATGCCGGGGTGACTATTTTGATTGATGAAGCCGATGAAAGTAATGATCCAATCTTGAAACAGATTTTGAAGACTCAGTTTTTAAGAGGGTATGCCGATACAGATTCAGTTTATGATAATTATTGACTTATGGATAAATTATTAGAAAGAGGTGTTTAGTTACCCCATAGAGGCTGGCTTTGACCACTAATGCACGAATAGCCACATCTATTAAGGTATTCATTTGAAAGATGATTAACTCCATTCGTGCATTGAGTTTCTAATGGATAATACTATTTACCTCGAATGCACGAATAAATTTACCACTACAAGATCAATTTGATATATCATTCGTGCATTCGTGTTTGAGTTTTTAAGGTTATCGGTTTTTACCACGAATGCCCGAATAAATTTGATTGCTTACCCTATTGATTTGCAATATCATTCGTGCCTGCCTCAACTAAGGCGAGGCATTAGTGGCTCCTTTTAATAGGAATACCTATACCAGTTGATATTCACGACTAAAAATAGGGGCACTTACGCGCCTCTTTCTATTATCTTAATTATTGGGAAAAATGTGGATTAAAGCTTCCTTCAGGAATACGCGTTCATAAGATAGCCATTATGGAAAAGAGTATGATTAAGTTATTGATTGGGGACGTCAGCGATGAAACTAAAGAATCCGTTAGATTGATGGTTTCCAATCTGACAAAAAACGAATCAAGCTGATACTTGAATAAAAAAACGGAAAGAGGTGTTTAAATACCCCCCAATTTGTCACGAAATGTTCCTCCGGAACATTTACCTATGTTGATTTATACCTATTACCAATAATGCGTTCCTCTGGAACGACAGTTGTTCCAGAGGAACATATAGTAGGTAAAAAAAAGAATGGTGGTTGACAATCAACGTTCCGAAGGAACATTTTGTGGGTCAGTAAAGAGCCTTATTCTATAAAAAATTTTAAGAAAAGAAATCCATCTTGAATTATTACCCGCATAAAAAGCCTGTTTACAACGCTTTAACCTCTGCCAGGCTTTTCTTTTGCAAGCCGCATTCTGTCAGATAAAAATCCAGGGCCGATACCATGGAGGGGGCATTCGGCATGGGCGCTTTCAAATCAAGCCTTAATCCGGAATCTTCCACTGCTTTGGAAGTAGTAGGACCGAAGGCGCCTATAAACGTCCCATTCTGATGAAATTCGGGGACGTTTTCAAATAAGGAACGGACACCGGCAGGGCTGAAGAAAACGATCATATCGTATTTAGTTCCGTCCAGTACCTGGCGAATATCATCATTGTAAACCGTACGGTAGAGGATCGCCAGGCTATACTTGCATTTATTGGATTTCAGCCATTGCGGGATATCATCGCTGCTTAAATCCGAACAGGGAAACAGAAACTTTTCCTTTTCCTTATGCTTGATGATTACTTCAGTCAGGCGCTTGACACTGCCATCGGTACCGAAAAAGACTTTTCGCTTCCGGTATTGTATAAATTTCTGAAGATAGAGCGCTACTGCTTCAGTAACGCAGAAGTACTTGCAATCCTGCGAAATCTTTAATTTCATTTCATCGCAAATACGGAAGTAATGATCGATGGCGTGGCGGCTTGTGAAAATAACTGCAGTGTGTGAAGCTAAATCAATTCGCTGCTTGCGGAATTCGGCAGCCTTAACACCTTCCACCCTGATGAAAGGATGAAAGTCCACTTTCACTTCAAATTTTTTTGCCAAGTCAAAGTAGGGAGATTTCTCAGCGTCTGGCTTAGGTTGGGAAATCAGGATAGAACGTACTGTTTTTTCGTGGTTGTTGTTTTGTCCTGCATTAATCATACGCGTGTACAGTAAATGGGTTATCAAATCTGTACCCTTTCAGGCACCGTTCAGCCAAATAAGCACCAACTTTCCAATGATAAGTACCGGCGCTATTTCGAAGCCGCAAAGGTATATAAAAAAATGGAATTTGTTAAAAATGATCTTATTTCTCTCTGAGCCAAATATCCTGATATACCGGTAAATAAACATAAGCACTATAAAAACCAGCGAGACGTTAAGCGCAACAGAAGCTACGGAAGGAGTGCAAAAAGCCAATACCAATATAAAGGGGAGTAACCCCACCCCCAGTATTTTATTGACCATATACAGAGTAAAGATATATCCCGAAACCGTCTCCCCATAGCCGAAAAGCCAGCCGGTAAACCGCAGGAACAGGAATTTCGCCATGTAAATAATCATAAAAATCAGGATAAGGAGAGGGATAAGTATCAATGGACGGTTCGCCGTAATATAATTAAAATGCCTCAGGATTAAAAATACATAAATGCCGGCGGAGATGGTAAAAAAAATATTGAGCAGGAGCGACGGTAACGGGCTCTGGGCCAACTGTTCTCTAAGTTGTCTCCGGCTGAGCGTGGGGTTAAAAAATGCCCTAAAAAGGTCGGTGAAATACTTGGTAAATAAGAGCCTCAGTACCGCCAGCAGGAATAATGCTCCCAGGATGGTATAAAAGAGATCGGTTTCTATCCTGTTGCCGCTGTTGTCTCTAATCAAAGGGCTGATCTCATCCGGTTGGTTTTGAAAAGTGTTGTGGAAAATAGCATTGTTGGCGATCAGGTATTTTACAAAATCCCGGTAATGATCAAAAGAACGTCCGGTAAAAGAGGGAAGTGTGAACGGATGAACAACCGGTTTTTTCTGTCCTGAAGTATCTGTTGTTTGTGGTAGTCCGGGTTTGGAATTACCTGTAGAAACAGTTAATAGATTTTTATTAGAAGTATCACGAGCAGCGGCTATTTTATTTCTTGTACCTGCATTTCTCAATAAAGTATCTTTCTTTGAAAATACCGGCTTTGCGGAGACAGCTTTCTCCGTGTCATGAAGTTTCTCCGGGAATCTAAATGCATTGGTATTTGTTTGCGAAGGATGCTTGTTTTTATCAGGCTGCGGATGATGTAACGGCTTTATCTTATTGCTATCCTGAGCATACAATAGGTTGGCTGCCAGGCATAGCCCGCATATAAGTAAAAGGCTTTGCAGAAAATAGTGCCGGTTCCTCATAGCTGGGGGGCAAAATTAGCACATTTTACACGGAGAAAAATTAATAATCGTAATCCCTGCGGCCCATATTCCACCGTAAGCCTAAAGAAAAGAAACCCGTGTTTTCATTCGGTAAATTCCAATACTCAGGATAGCCACCCCAGTTTTTTCTTTTTAAATAAGAAAGATCAACATACAGGTTATGAGCTAATTCGTAGGAAGCGGTCAGGGAAAAATTAACGATATTATTATGCAGGCCTTGTAATATGCGATTATTGTACTCCTGCTGGCGTTTATTATAATTGATAAAAATATTTCCTCCCCAGTCTGAGGTAGAATCATCCAATCCCTGTTGGGAAACCATGATCCTTGCATTCAGATATAGCCGGTTGACAGGTTGATAATTAATAATTCCATCTACTTCTACTAAGTTTGCTCCGAATGGATCTGCCAGCGGCTGGTTATAATTGGAATAATTGGATACGCTGTCGTCATGCGTATAAGTGTAAGGGCGGATCACATTCAGCTCTGCCTGCAAATCCAGATTTTTTACACTAAAGGCATCCACATATTTACCGCCAACTTGCATCGCCCATTTATTACCCCACCAGCCATTATTGCTTAGAAAATCTTTTATCTTAAATTCATCAATTAAAAATTGTCCGTAAAATTCAAAATGATGTGCCACAATAGCTTTTGCATGGAATCCAATATGGTCTTTATCAGGGCTGCCAAGCGCCTGCTGCACGAAACCATTAAAAATGATGGGATCCAAATAAGCAAATTCAAAATGATTGGCACGCGAATAAGTGATGGCTTCCATGATGCCAACACTTAACCAGGGAACCGCATTAAAGCTGAGATCATTGATCGTCATATATTTTTGGGGCCGCAGATAATCACCCTGATTAGTGGATTGAGAAGTAAGTTGTGCAAATATGTTGGTGTAATCGAGCTTCCAGATATGTGTATGCAGCTTCAGGAATAAATAATTCGGTGAATAATCACTGAGCAAAAGGCTCCGGTATCCATCTCCTATAAAGTTATTCCCATAGCCGAATTGTACATTGATATATTTGGTAACGCCAAATGAAATATATCCGGATGCGTTAATATAATCCACTTCACCGTTTTTCAAAGTCTTATAATACCCGATGCCCGGAACCGCATGCCATTGATTAATCCAGTTCTGAACAAAATAGGGTGGCCTTTCCTGATTTTCAGTAAGGCTGGTATAAAAGCCGATTTTGTTAGCAATAAGTCCGTGAATTTCAGCACCACGCGTGGTCAGATAATCAAATTGATTGTCTGCCGATTCTTTTCCTGCCTGCAAATCCAGTAAAGGATTGACCACCAGAAAAAAATCTTTTTTATTAACTGTAATGAGATTGGCTTTATTGGTATAAAAAGTATTCCATAACGGATGTTTGCCCGGAACAAATCCTGCACTGTCAGGTACCCATTCAGGATTATCTTCCAAAATCTTCCCCATATTATATTGATCTACCTTACTCAAATTAAGTCCGTGCCAATAGGGATGCATGTAGCGAATGCTGTCCGTTTGTTCCGATTTTGAAGCGCTGTCGAGATCCCATACAAAATCTGCCGCACTTTTGCGGGTATAAGGCCTTATTCCGGTGCTGAACTGAGGAGCTAATTGTCCACTTTTTATCTCCAAACGTTGTAAAACAGGATAGGCGTAAGTGCCTAAAGGAATATTGGTGGATTGTGCGCTGGCAATAACGGTAAAGCATAAAAGTGCCGCCGGTATTAAGAGGATATGTTTAAAAGACATGTAACTATGTGTTGTTTGAAAAATGGTTTCCTGAATATACTATTTAACGGATTTCTCCATTCATTTCTTACTTTTACGACATGCGAAATTATATAATTAAGAATATATCCGTTATTAATGAAGGGGAAATAACACAAAGTGATGTTTACATTCGGGATCAAAGAATTGCAAAAATCGCACCACAGATTGATATTCCGGCTGCTGCAAGAGAAATTAATGGCGAAGGAAAATATCTTTTCCCGGGTATTATTGATGAGCATGTGCATTTTCGTGAGCCGGGATTAACCTATAAAGCTGATATTTATACCGAGTCTCGCGCAGCAGTTGCCGGAGGGGTCACCAGCTTTATGGAAATGCCCAACACAAAGCCCCCTGCATTAACATGGGAACTTTTAGAGGAGAAATATTCCTTGGCTTCGCAGCAATCATTAGCCAACTATTCTTTTTACATGGGAGTATCCAATGATAATACGGAAGAAGTTTTAAAAGTCAATAAACATAAAAAAGAGATATGCGGCATTAAAATTTTTATGGGTTCTTCAACCGGTAATATGCTGGTGGATAATTATCTTACCCTGGATCATATTTTTTCCGGATGCGAGCTATTGATTGCCACGCATTGTGAAAATGAAAAGATGATTAAAGAGAATTTACAAAAAGCTATTGCCGAAAAAGGGGAAGAGAATTTGACCGCAGCCGATCATCCCGTTATCAGGAATGCAGAAGTATGCTTTACCTCTTCACTCGTAGCTGTTCAGTTTGCAAAAAAGTATAACTCCCGTTTGCATATTTTGCATCTTACTACAGGAAAGGAATTGCAATTATTTACCAATCTCATTCCGCTAAAAGATAAAAAAATTACTGCAGAAGTCTGCGTGCATCATTTATGGTTTACTGCTGGTGATTATGCACAATATGGAAATCTGATTAAATGCAATCCGCCTATAAAAGCCGGAGAGAACAAGGAGGCTCTGTGGCAGGGTGTGTCGGATGATCATATTGATGTTATTGCAACTGATCATGCTCCTCATACATGGGAGGAAAAGCAACAACCCTATTTCAAAGCGCCTGGCGGTATTCCCTTAGTCCAGCACGGATTGTTGATGATGCTTGCGTGTTATAAGAATGGGAAAATCTCTTTGGAAAAAATAGCGGAGAAAATGTGTCATGCACCGGCTGATTGTTATCAGATAAAAGAAAGAGGATATATCCGTGAGGGTTATTTCGCTGATTTGGCTATTGTTGATTTGAATGATAAAACCAACGTGGATAAAGAGAGCATATTGTATAAATGTAAATGGAGCCCGTTTGAAGGACATACTTTTCCTGCATCGGTTGAAAAGACTTTTGTGAATGGGCATCTGGCTTATGACAAAGGTGTTTTTGATGAATATCAGAAAGGGAAGAGGTTGGAATTCGAGAGATAAGAGGGTTAATTATGCCCTAAACCTATTACGTCTTTCCTTACATCTTTGCGCCACATCCTTCCATACTTTGCATCAAGATACTTAAATATTGTCTGATTGTAAAACACTAAACATTGCTGCATATCTGGTGGAACACAACCAAAAATGTCATAGCCAATTTTATATTTTTCTGTAAATGCTTTATCGGTACTATAAATAATAGGTGCAATACTTCCTGATACTAAGAGGTTCGCTTTCCCATCTTTAATGTCATCCAATGCCCGTTGCTTATTGTATTCCCCATTGCACTGTGTCTTAATCGGCCATATAAAGTTTAGAATATTACTATTGTTTATAGTTACAATCGTATCGGCATTTGGATAATCGAAATTTTTATAAGTAAGGGTATATTCTCCTTTTGTTAGACCATAAATGGCAAACTTGCCGGAGCTGTCACAAGGAGAACCTTTTGTACTTGTTAGCATTAAAATCCCATCAGGAATAGGTTGTCGATTATATGCTGAGACTACGACTCCGGAAATTCTAAAGGTATCAATAGTTTGAGCTTTTGAAAAGAAAGAGAATAGTACCAGAATATATGTGGCTATATATTTTAACATCTTTAAACTTAAAGTTGCGAGGTTCGCAGAATCATACAACTCTTACTTGTCAATTTCCAACTTTACTAATTTCCCTTCCCAGATTGTTGTCTTTATTTTAACTCATTTATCTCCCACCTATCCATCTCATCATAATCTAAATTTTCCCCCAGCCATTCTCCAGTTAAAAATATAATTGGGAATCCTTGCACTGAATGTACGGAACATGGCGGATATTCGTGGTTAATATTAAATCTATATTTTTGGATTATCTAATTTTAGTTCAAAATGCCTGTCATTGTTTTTATTGCCTGGATTAATCAATGATTTATTAGAATAGGTCGCTAATTCAAAGTCGTAAATGTTGATTGATAAGAATGCAATATTGGGTAAAATGTCTTTGAGATTGGTGATTATTTTTCTTGATAGTTCTTCTTTTTGTTCTGCACTTCTACCTTCCATAATATGAGCAAAAATGTGTAAAAAATCTTTTTTATTTTCGCCCAGTTTGTAATATCTGAATGGTTGAAGTCGAACTTTAATGTCGTTGACCGCAAAAAGCCCTGAAGCATTTGCAGTATCATAGACTAAGGTTATTATCTTGTCAGGGGTCGTTTCCCGTAATGTATTTTCTGAACAGTCAATTACAAAATGAGGCATAAATCTTTTTTATTAAAAGTAGTTATACGGCACTGTCCGATATTGTAAAGTCGAAGATTCCCCAAACCCTTACGATGTAACTTTCATTTTCACCAATCTTTTTTCAGAACATTCCCCTTATTTCAACTCACTAATCTTCCACTTATCCATATCATCATAATCTAAATTTTCT
>SCQV01000034.1 GCA_004299085.1 Chitinophagaceae bacterium
TCGGATTTTAAACAAATTCCTGGGTTAAAGCTTATCAATCCTTTTGACATATAGGAATTTCGAGATTAGCACGATATGAGGTAATCAATCTTTCCTTTTCCAAACTTTTTCCATGCTATTTTAAAATAATATCTACATTAGCTCCACAATATTGAAATCCCGAAAAATTAATTTATGAGTCCATTTGCCTCCACAACCAAATCACCCGCCGGCAGCGGCGCTACCGATATAAGTCAGCGCAAGGGAATACATCCCGCTTTTTTTGTATTGATCACCGTCTTTTTCTTCTGGGGTTTCGTGGCTGCCTCTAACGGGATTTTTATTCCTTTTTGTAAAAATCATTTTAACCTGAACCAGCTCGAATCCCAGTTGATAGATTTTTCATTTTATGGCGCTTATTTTATCGGGTCACTCGTTTTGTATTTATTGTCTGCCGTCCGTGGGGAAGATATTCTGAATAAGATTGGTTACCGGAAAGGAATTATTGTGGGTTTGCTGATTTCTGTCGTAGGAGCGTTATTGCTGATTGGTGCGGTGAATATCGGAGTTCACATGACGGATAAGACCATGGCATTCTTTCTTATTCTCGGTGCATTTTTTATTGTAGCACTGGGCTTTTCCTTACAACAGGTGGCCGCCAATCCTTTTGCTGTGGTGATGGGCAGTCCTGAAACGGGAGCACATAGACTCAATCTTGCCGGCGGTATTAATTCTTTTGGCACCGCTATCGGGCCTTTGATTATTGCTGTTCTGCTGTTTGGAACTGCAGGCAGCGCATCTTCGGGTGCTTCTACGGATATCAGTGGAGTTAATAAAGTATATTTTCTGTTAGCTGCTTTGTTTCTGGCGGTGGCTATTTTATTTGCAGTGGCTAAAATGCCCGAAGTCACCAGCCATGATCGTTTTGAGAAAACAAAAAAAGCCAGCAATTCACTTTTAATGATTACCGGATTTTTTGTACTCATTATTATAGGTATTATTATTGATTTCAGGCTTCCCCTTTTCATTATAGGAATCATCGGCATTCTGGCTGTTTTGATTTTGTCCAATAAAGCGGCTAAAAAAAATGGTGAAGGCTGGGGCGCCATGAAATATCCACAGTTAGCCCTGGGAATGATTGCCATTTTTGTATATGTAGGAACGGAAGTGACTATCCAGAGTAATATGGGTGCGCTGTTGGAATTAAAAGGATTTCTCAAGCCTAACGGATTGTCAGCTTCAGAAATTGATCCTTTTATTTCTCTCTATTGGGGAAGTCTGATGATGGGGCGATGGGCAGGAGCTATTACGGCATTCAATGTGAAAAAATCCATTCGTAAAGTATTGCTCGTAGTGGTTCCGTTCGTAGGTTACGTGGTGGTGCTTTATGTGAATTATTTAAAAGGGAACAATGTCCACGAATTGCTCCCTTATATACCCTGTATCGTTATTCAGATATTAGGATTTTTCTGGGGACAGGAAAAACCGGCAAAAACCTTAATGATATTTGGTTTTTTAGGTATCATCGCCATGCTGACGGGATTATTTTCTGTAGGTTGGGTATCTACGTTTGCTTTCGTAAGTGGCGGTCTATTCTGTTCGGTAATGTGGCCGAATATTTTTGCGTTATCCATCGCAGGATTAGATAAATATACCAGCCAGGGTTCAGCCTTTTTAATTATGATGATATTGGGCGGGGCACTGATACCACCGTTGCAGGGAGGACTGGCGGATTTGCCCTTTATAGGCATTCATGCTTCTTATGTTGTGCCGGTGGTTACCTTTGCATTTTTAGCTTTCTTTGCATATAGGGTAAAAGGAATTTTAAAATCTCAAGGAATAGATTATGAGTCAGCCATTAGCGGTGGGCATTGATATTGGAGGCACCAATACAGTTTTCGGGATAGTAGATCGGCGGGGAAATATCCTCAGCCAGGGATCTATTAAAACTAAGGATCACCAGGACCTGTCACTATACATGGATGCACTTCATCAGGGTATTGCTCCGTTTTTAGACAGGGTAAACGGCAACGGAAATAAAATCAAGGGAATTGGTATAGGTGCACCCAATGGCAACCACTATCAGGGAACGATTGAATTTGCTCCTAATCTTCCCTGGAAAGGAGTGATTCCTTTAACTAATTTGGTGCAGGAACAATTTAATCTTCCGGTGGAAATAACCAATGACGCCAATGCGGCTGCCATCGGGGAAATGACTTACGGTGCAGCACGTGGTATGAAGGATTTCATTATGATCACCTTAGGAACGGGACTGGGCAGCGGTATCGTTATCAATGGACAATTAGTATATGGCCATGACGGATTTGCCGGAGAATTGGGCCACGTCATCGTAAAAGAAGAAGGAAGGCTTTGCGGCTGTGGCCGATATGGCTGTTTGGAAACCTATGTTTCAGCCACCGGAATTGTTCGGACGATGCACGAATTGCTGAAGGAAAAAGAAACAGATAGTGTTTTTAGAAATTCAAATTCTGACGACATCACTTCTAAATCAATATGTGATGCTGCTTTGGAAGGTGATCAATTGTCCAAAGAAGCTGTTGATATTACGGCCCGTATTTTAGGAAAAGCTTTGGCTAACTATATTGCTTTCTCTGCCCCTGAGGCTATTATTTTATTCGGCGGACTTGCCCGCGCCGGCGATTTGCTGATCAATCCTACCCGGAAATACATGAATGAAAACGTATTACAAATATGGAAGGATAAAGTAAAGCTCATCAACTCCGAATTGAAAGAAAGCGACGCAGCTATTCTTGGCGCCAGCGCGCTGGTTTGGGAAATGAAGGAATGATGTTTAAAGTTCCAGGTTCTAAGTTCCAAGTTTCAAGTTCCAAGTTCAAATGACACGGCTCTAAAACTTGAAACGACTTTGGAACCATTCTGGAACAACTCTGAAACCATTCTGAAACAACTCTGAAACAACTTTATAACTTTTCAACTATCCTATCATGCAAGATCGAAGGAAGTTTTTGAAATTAGCTGCCTTAGGCGGCGGAGTAATGGCAGTGGATAAAAAAGCATTGGCTTCCGCCATAAAAGAAAGGAAACCCGCCGTAAAACCTATTGTAGTGTCCACCTGGAATTTCGGACTTCAGGCTAATGAAACTGCCTGGAAAATACTGAAACAAAGTGGCAGAGCGTTGGATGCAGTAGAAGCCGGCGCCGGGGTTCCTGAAGCTGACCCCAATATTCATACCATCGGCTTGGGCGGCTATCCCGACCGGGATGGACATGTTACCTGTGATGCTTGTGTAATGGATGAATTTGGAAATGCAGGTTCAGTTGGATGTCTTGAATATATAGTGCATGCAGTTTCTGTTGCAAGATTGGTGATGGAAAAAACACCGCACGTATTGTTAGTAGCAGACGGCGCTTTACAATTTGCATTATCACAGGGATTCAAAAAAGTAAATCTGCTCACACCAGCCGCCGAAAAGGCCTGGAAAGAATGGCTGAGAACTTCCAAATATCAGCCTGTGATGAATATAGAAAACATTGCTGCTCCGCCGGCAGATACCTCCGGAACAGCATTTAATCCCTTAAAATTACCGGGAAATGTTTACAATCATGATACGATAGGAATTATTGCCATTGACCAAAGAGGAAATTTAGGCGGAGCCTGCACCACCAGCGGTATGGCATTCAAAATGCACGGCAGGGTGGGCGATTCTCCCATCATCGGCGATGGATTGTTTGTGGATAATAATATTGGCGCCGCCACTTCCACAGGAGTCGGCGAAGCCAATATGCGTATTTGTGGAACGCATACGGTGGTGGAAATGATGCGGGTGGGACATTCACCGGAAGAAGCCTGCAAGATAGCCGTTGAACGGGTGGTAAAACATAATCTGAATTATGCTAAATCCATTCAATTGGGTTTTCTTGCCATCAATAAGCATGGCGAAGTTGGCGCTTTTTGCCTGCAAAAAGGATTTAATTACGCGGTGTTGTCGGATGAAATACCGAATAAGCTGTTTGACGGGAAAAGTTATTTCTGAGTCAAGTGCTGTTTTCTTAAACAAAATGATGCCTTAAAATTATCTTCCCGGACTTTGAAAATGTCCGTTAAGCTTTATTCGTTTTTTCAGCCGGTCTATTTCAACCATCATTGGAAGTATTTTCTTTAAATGCCGTTTCAGGTATTCCTGACGTTGCCTTTCCTGGAAAAGGCATAGCATTTCGTATTCTTCCTCCAGGGAAAGTCCGGTAGCATGCGCCACATCATAGGAAACCAGTTCCCCGTCTGATTTTTTAAAATCTCTTGACACCTGCATCAGCTTGTGTAGCTCGCGTACCCCGTCTATAATCCCCTGCATTAGTACCGGATTCCCCTGTTCGTGATTGTGCGGATAATGGACAATAGCTCCGGAGTATAGTTTTTCAGGAACCTGATGAATCACTTCCAGCACTTTGAAAACCCGGACACCTTTGGTATGAATATCCATTTCTCCGTTATCATATCTTTTTTCTATGCCGGTTACTTCCATCAAAGTGCCATATTTTCTAAATTCATTCCTGATAAGGCTGGGAATGCCGAAAGGCTTTTTTGCTTCCGCGCATTCTGCGATGAGTTGTTTATAGCGGGGTTCAAAAATATGGAGGTTCAACTCTTCATCCGGGTAGATGACAAGAGACAATGGAAATATGGGGATGAAATTGGTCATTACTTTCAAACCTACATTTTTTTCCTGAACAGGCCAAACGGGTGGGGTATCAATTATTTTTTTCGCGATAGCCGGGAAATGAAGTAATAAGCTGTCCTCCATCCGGGCCACATTTCATTATATAAGTGTAATCTCCGTTGGTAAGCACCAGATAGCTGACCTGCAAGGTCATGTTATAACCCAATATTTGCTGCAAAGTCTCTTCGTTGATGCTGGTACCCGGTTCTTTACATTCAATGATCATCCATGGGCGACTGTTTTTATAAATCACAATATCACAGCGCTTTTTTAATTCGCCTAACTTAATTTCTTTTTCCACTGCCATCAGAGAAGCCGGATAGCGTGCGTATTGAATAAGATACTGCAGAAAATTTTGCCTTACCCATTCTTCGGGCGTCAGCTTCACATATCTTTTGCGAATATGATCCCATATAACCTGCTTATCTTCTATGACACATATCTTAAAATCCGGACTGGGATAATGTATGGAGATAACGGGCGATATGGAAATATGATCCTTCATCAGAACGGTTGACCACCGGAATGTAATGTTACGGAAAAATTTTCATAAATTCACCGGTTAAAAGTTAAAATGATCACAAAAGATGAAATCGTTACCAACTGGCTTCCTCGTTATACCGGCGAAAAATTAGGGAACTTTGGAAAATATATTCTCCTTTGTAATTTCAGTAATTATGTAGAGCAGTTTGCGGAATGGAATCAGGTTCCTGTCATCGGATTAGAACGTCCTATGCAATGTGCTACCGCTGAGGGGATAACCATCATTAATTTTGGTATGGGAAGCGCCAGTGCCGCCACTATTATGGATTTGCTGAGTGCTATCAGGCCGAAAGCCGCTTTGTTTTTAGGCAAATGTGGCGGCTTGAAAAAGAAAAACCATCTCGGCGATTTGATTTTACCCATTGCAGCCATCCGCGGTGAAGGGGCCTCTAATGATTATTTTCCACCCGAAGTACCTGCATTGCCTGCATTTGCGCTGCAAAAAGCCATTTCAACCACTATCAGGGACTATAGCCGCGATTACTGGACCGGTACCTGCTACAGCACCAACCGGAGAGTTTGGGAGCACGACAACGGGTTTAAAAAATATCTGAATAAAATCCGGGCTATGGCCATAGATATGGAAACGGCGACTATTTTTACGGTCGGTTTTTTTAACCATATACCCACCGGAGCTTTGCTATTGGTTTCCGACCGGCCGATGATTGCCGAAGGCGTGAAAACAGAGAAGAGTGATAAGAAAGTCACTGCGAAATATGTGGATGTTCATTTAAAAATTGGTATAGATTCTTTGAAGCAGCTTATCAATAAAGGATTAACCGTAAAGCATCTGCACTTCTGATAAATATTGAATAACTTCCATCGCAAAAACTATCATCATTCTTATTAAATTCATTAGCCGACTGTTTGCAGGGAAATTATTTAATGATGAAATCTCATGGTTAGTCCGGTAGAAATATTGCAACGTTACTGGGGATTTAAAACCTTCCGTCCGCTTCAGGGTGAAGTGATTGACAGCATTTTGGATGGGAAAGATACGCTGGCGCTGATGCCGACAGGGGGGGGGAAATCTTTATGCTTTCAGGTACCTGCCTTATGCAGAGACGGAATCTGCTTAGTCATTACACCGCTTATTTCACTGATGAAAGACCAGGTGGGACATTTAAAAAGTAAGCATATTCCGGCACTTGCCGTTCATTCTGGAATGACGGGAATGGAAGTAGAAAAGACTTTTAAGAATGCTTTATACGGTAATTTTAAGCTGCTATATCTCTCTCCAGAAAGATTACAAACCCCTTTATTTTTAGATTATATAAAAGATCTGAAAATAAATCTCATCACGGTGGATGAAGCGCATTGCATTTCACAGTGGGGCTACGATTTCAGGCCTGCATACTTACAAATCGGAGACCTGAGAGAACATCTGCCGAACACGCCTGTATTGGCTATTACAGCCACTGCAACTAAAAACGTAAGAGAAGATATTCAGGAAAAATTAAAATTCAGGAAGAAGCATATATTAGTTAAAAGTTTTTTCAGAGAAAATTTGTCTTACACGGTTTTTCCCGAACAAGCTAAGCTGAATAAAACGATAGATATTCTAAATAAGGTACCCGGCAGCAGCCTTATTTTTTGTAAAAGCAGAAGGCGCACAAAAGAAATAGCTTCTTATTTGTGCCAGTCTGGTTTGTCGGCAAATTTTTATCATGCAGGATTAGATACAGAAGACCGCAATCGGCGCCAGGAAGCATGGATTGAGAATAGAACCCGCATCATGGTTTGCACGAATGCCTTCGGTATGGGCATTGACAAGCCGGATGTAAGAACCGTTATTCATTATGACGTACCCGACAGCCCTGAAGCCTATTACCAGGAAGCAGGCCGTGCAGGAAGGGATGACAAAAGGTCTTATTGCGTTCTCCTTTATAATCAGCAGGATTTAAAAACGCTGGAAGAGAACGTTGAAACGAATTACCCCCCCCTTGGAAAAATTAAAGAAGTCTATCGTGCGCTTGTCAGTAACTTGCAAATACCCGCCGGCAGCGGAGAAGGTATTTATTATGATTTTGATCTGGCTGATTTCACCAAAGCTTTTCATCTGAATATTCTTTTGGTCTCGCATGTATTAAAAATCCTGGAGCAGGAGGGGGTGCTGACTTTTACAGAAAGTGTTTTTCTGCCCTCAAGAATTTGCTTTACTGCTTCCAAAGCCGAATTATACCGGTTTGAAAATGGGAATAAGACATTAGAGCCCATGATTAAATGCCTGTTGCGAACTTATGAAGGCATTTTTAATAACTATACTCATGTAAGTGAAAAGCAGGTGGGCGGTATAATGAAAATGAGTGAGAAAAAGGTTATTCAACAGTGGTATGAATTGCAACATGATGGTATTCTTGATTTTCAGCCGGTAAAAGATAAACCACAGATTTATTTTATGCAGGAACGCATGGTGGTAGATCATCTGCAATTGGACATGAAGCGAATCAATGCACGAAAGCAGGCATACTTAGAGCGGGTATTGGCTATAAAATCTTATGCTGAAAACGGGGAAACCTGCAGAAGCAAGCAGTTGCTGGCTTATTTTGATGAAACGGAAAGCCTGCCTTGTGGTATCTGCGATGTTTGTATTCGTAACCGCCGGCAATTACGGGCTTCCCTGGAAAATCAGGTTATTTACAGTGAGATAAAAGAACGTTTAAATCAAGGCCCGCAAGGAGTGCATGAGCTGATACACGGCTATTCTTCCCTGAAAAAAGAATCAGCGCTGCTTGTTTTGCGCGAGATGTTGGATGAAGAAGATATATGGCTTAATAAAGCGCAAAAAATTGAGTGGAAGGGGGAAAAATGATCATATATCTATGTTCATCTGTTAATAATTTCCTAAAAAACATTTATCTTTTTTTTCTGACAGGAGGATAGCGGTTACTTTTGTGTCCATGTTAAGATTCCAACATAGCGAATATTTGTATGCCTTGTTTTTGCTGATATTAATTGTATTGGTATATGTTTCTGTGCTTGTATGGAAGCGGAAGGCCGTAAAGAAAATAGGTGATAAAAGCCTGGTAGAGCAACTTTTCACAGGCTATTCGATAAGGTTCAGGAATTTCAAGTTCTGGTTGTTATTTTCTGCTTTTGCTTTTATGGTGTTGGGGGCTGCCAATCTGCAGATGGGCGATAAAATGGAGAAAATTACCCGTAAAGGTGTGGATGTGATGATTGCGCTGGACATGAGCAACAGTATGCGGGCAGCAGATGTGCAGCCCAGCAGGCTGGCACGTGCCAAACAACTGGTGAACCGTTTGCTCGATGAAATGACCAACGACCGCGTAGGCTTGGTCGTTTTTGCAGGAAATGCTTATCTGCAAATGCCATTGACGGTGGATTATTCCGCCGCCAGGATGTATTTGCAAAGCGCTAATCCCGGCATGCTGCCTACACAAGGCACAGCCATTGACAAGGCAATAGAATTATGCCAGCAGTCATTCAATCAAAAAGAAAGAAAACATAAGGCCATCATCCTGATTTCAGACGGTGAAGACTGGGATAATAATGCCATTGCTGCAACAAAAAAAGCCCATGATGACGGGATAGTGATTAATACGGTAAGTGTAGGTACGGAACAAGGTGCTCCGATTATGATGCCGGACGGAGATTATCTGAAAGATGATAAAGGAAGTGTAGTGATAACTAAAATGAATGACAAATTATTGCAGGGAATTGCAGCGACGGGAAACGGGCTGTTTCAGCATTTGGATAATACAAATGAAACGGCAGGGAATCTGATTCGTGCATTGGATACAATGCAGAAAAAAGAATTCGGGGAAAATATTTTTACAGATTATAGCAGCTATTTCCAATATTTCTTGGGGATAGGATTGATATTGTTGTTATTGGAGTTTATCATACCTGAGACCAAGCGAAAGAAGTTGTCATTAAAACCCGTTAAAAGATGAAAAAGTGCAGCTTAATGATAGGAATGACTTTGTTGCTGATGATTTTTGCAAAGGAGTCTTATTCGCAAATTATAAATAAGTACATCCGTAAGGGAAACAAGCTTTATGAGAATCAGGATTTTACCGATGCGGAAGCAGAATATAAAAAAGCTTTAAATAAGGATTCAAAATCACCCACCGGCTTGTTCAATCTTGGTAATTCCCTGTATGAACAAAAGCGATACCAGGATGCTATGGAACAATATACGAATAGCGCTAAAAATACGGCTAATCCATTGCACCAGTCCGCAGCAGATTATAATATCGGCAACACTTTTATGTCCGGTAAAAAATGGGAAGATGCGATCAAATCGTATAAGCAGAGCTTGTTGAAAAACCCGGGTGACAGTGAAGCACGATATAACTTAGCGTATGCGCAGGAAATGTTGAAAAAGCAACAAAACAGTGGCGGCGGAGGTGAAAATAATAAGCAGCAAAATAAAAATCAGCAGAACAAGCAGAACCAGCAACAACAAAACAAAGATCAGCAAAACAAGCAAAATCAGGACCAAAATAAAGAGCAACAGCAGCCAAGACCTGAACCGGGAGATATCAATAAACAACGTGCCGATCAATTATTGAGCGCGGCTGAGCAGGCCGAACAGAAGCTGCAGGACAAAAAAGATAAAAAACAGAAAGGGCAACCTGTATATGGAGGGAAAGATTGGTAAGCCTGTACAGGTATCTCAACTTCTTATAAATTCTGCCAGCAATTTCATCCTGAAATAGAGGTTACTCAGCATCAGGGAAATATTATTCTTTGCTTTATCCGTATTACCATTCAACCGTTTGATGGTTTTCAACTCTTCTATTTTTTCGTCTATTTTATCCAATAGCCTGCCTGCGGTCCATCCGGTATATTTTTTATTTCTGTCATCTAAAATATGTTCGACGATTATTTTCCCTGGTTTTATTTTATCAAAATGAAAATTTACTTTGATGGCTTCTCGAATTGATTCATTGGATAAGTTATCAATCACGGTGTCGGCAGGAATATTATTGATAAAAGCATTTTCAAAAACCATCAGGTTGTTGCGCAGCTCGCGGATAATCTGGCGCTTCTGCACATCATTGGTTTCTGTTTTTTTATGCAGAAAAGAAATAAGGTCTCTTAGCGGATTAATGGCGCTGTTTATCCAATCCATATATCATCAATTATAATTTGAATACCCGGTTTTTAAGAAAGATAAAAATTTCGTGAATTTACTAATTTTGTTATTATCATGCCGGGGGAAAATATTACACGAGCCATAGCGCATTTTGATTTGGATGCATTTTTCGTTTCTGTTGAACGAATGATAAATTCTTCTCTTAATAACAAACCGTTGATAGTCGGCTGGGAAAGTGAACGCGGAGTGGTGGCAGCCTGCAGTTACGAGACGAGAAAATACGGCGTTCATTCTGCCATGCCCATGAAAAAGGCTTTACAGCTTTGTCCGCAGGCAATAGTTATTCCTCCCTCACGGGGCCAATACGGTGCATATTCTCAAAAGGTGACAGATATTATTGCTTATGCAGCGCCCGTTTACGAAAAAGCATCTATTGATGAATTTTATTTAGACCTGACAGGCCTGGATAAGTTTTTCGGATGTTATGAGTTTGCGCTTGATCTGAAGAAAAAGATTATGCAGGAAACAGGATTGCCCATTTCGTTCGCACTATCAATTAATAAATTAGTTTCTAAAATTGCCACGGATACCGTAAAACCAAATGGCCAGATAGAAATAAAACCCGGAACTGAACAGGATTTTCTGGCGCCCATGCCGGTAGAGAAAATACCCATGGTGGGAAAAGAAACCACCTTGCAACTGAATAAGATGGGAATATTCACCATTGCGCAATTGGCAGGGACTTCTAAAGATACGCTGCGAACTTTTTTGGGAAAACACGGCGCTATTCTATGGGAACGTGCACATGGGATTGATCATACTCCTGTATTTACAGACTTAGAGCAGAAATCCATTTCAACAGAAAATACTTTTGAAGAAGATATAGCGGATATAAAAG